>CAUZQF010000041.1:0-12068 GCA_963581905.1 Dehalococcoidia bacterium | reverse complement strand
TTTTGCGGACCTCGTCGTCGCAGGAAGAGGGCGTTATTCCCGGATTTGACGTCATGACCACTCACCTATCTGGAGAAGGCGGCCAGGTCACGAAGCTTCATGCTGTAAAGGTCAAATGGGGTGAGCCCGACGAGTCAGGCAGGCCTAATATGGAAAAGATCGAAGGCAGCGAATTTGAGATCGAGGTCGATCTTGTGTTGCTAGCCATGGGCTTTCTTTGTCCCGAGCCGAAGGGCCTCTTGGCCGATCTCGGCATCGAGTTAGACCCACGGGGCAACGTGGTAAATAGCGACGACAAAATGACCAGCGTGCCAGGTGTGTTCGCCGCCGGTGACATGGCCAGAGGGCAGTCTCTGGTGGTATGGGCAATCGCAGAGGGCCGCGAGGCCGCCCGCGGTGTCGACCAGTACCTCATGGGCAGCACCAGCCTCCCACGCGTTCTGGAAGGGGCATTGCCCCGGTCGTAAGAGACCGTAACGGCCTAGATTACGGCGTCGCTCTTAAGCTGCTCTAAATCTGACTCTGTCAGTCCCAGCAGTTCGCCGTACACTTCTGCGTTATGCTCACCCAGTATAGGTGAGGGCTTCATCTCCACTGGTGAATCTGCCAACTGCACTGGAAATCCCGGCATCTTGAACTTACCACGCCTTGGATGATCCATTGTTGTGATCATGCCGCGCTCAGCAATATGCGGATCGTTATGGATATCGTTGGCGTTCAGCACTGCGCCACAGGGTATTCCACCCTCGCCAAGAATCTCCTGGACCTCATACTTGGTCTTCGTTGATGTCCAGGCCTCCACCAGCGCGTCTACCTCTTCTTTATGCTGTCCACGCCACACTGGATTGGACCAGTCCGGGTCTTCCAGAAGGTCTTCCCTACCAAGAATGAGACATAGGGCGTCCCACATATGACCTCGCGTTGGCTGGCAGTAGATGAACACGTAGTCATCATCGCCGCCAGGACTACACTTGTAGATGTCTGCGGGCGCGTTACCGGCTACGTGGCTGCCGGTCCTTCCCGGCTCTTCTCCGCCTGAATCATAATACTGGCGCATCTTGATTCGTCCGAAATTGATGACAGCGTCCTGCATGGAAAGCTCAAGAACCTGACCCTTGCCCGTTATCTCTCGCTGCCATAGCGCCGCCATGATGCCGAAGGCCATATGGATTCCGGAACCAGTGTCCCCAATGGTCACACCCGGCTTCAACGGAGGGCCACCCGGAAAGCCCGTAAAGGCCATCGCACCGCCTGTGGCCTGGGCGATCATATCGAAGCTCTTGTAGTTGGAGTATGGACCGTACGTCCCGAAGCCCTTGATACGCGCGAAAACGATCTTGGGGTTGACGCTCTGGAGCAGATCGTAATCAATACCGATCCTCTCCAGCGTGCCAGGACCCATATTCTCGATCACCACGTCGGACTGTTTTACCAGGTCCAGAAGCATCTCCTTGCCTCGCGCAGTCTTCAGGTCCAGGGTGACGCTGCGCTTGTTGGCATTCAGGAGAATGAAGTAATAGCTGTCCACATCTGGTAGGTCGGACCGGTTTCGCCTACCGGGGTCCCCTACTCCAGGCTGCTCAACTTTGATGACGTCGGCGCCCAGCCAGGCCATGGACTCGGTGCAAGACGGCCCTGCCTCAAACTGGGTAAGGTCAATGACTCTGAGATTTTCCAGTGCTTTTCCCATTAAAGCTCCCGATAAGAAAACGTCCGCTCTGTATGACAAGTTAAGGCAATTTGCCGGTCAATTCATGATTTCAGCTTCAACCTGTGTTCGGTGGCGATGATAGCACCGTTTCGATAGGAGGGACAGCAGCCGTCAATCCAGCGAGAATCAGCCGATCACACCCTGTTCCCTTAGCTGCACCACCTCTTCCGGTGTATGGCCCAGAATCTGAGTCAGAACTTCCTCGTTGTGCTCGCCATAGCCAGGCGCTCTGGTCACGGTGGCGTCCTGACCGGTTATCTTAATAGGGCAGCCTATCATGCGGTAGTCGCCACGCGCAGGGTCGTCCACGTTAACAACCATCTCCCGCTCAGCAAGATGCGAGTCTGCCAGCAGGTCACGGGTGTTCATGGTGGCACCGGCCAGCACACCTGCTCCAGCCAGCAGCATCATAGCCTCCTGCTTGGTATGTTTCTTCGTCCACTCTGAAACGATCTCTTCGATCTCGTCGGCGTGAGCAGCCATGGTGTCGAAATTCTCGAAGCGGGGGTCGCCAATAAGGTCTTCCCGTCCGATAATTACGAAAAGCAGGTCCCACATATCCCCTCTGGGGAACAGCAGGACATAGTCGTCCGGGCCGCCCGGAGCACACGGATACACCATGGGAATGCCGCTGCCAGCACGATGGCCGCGGCGCGCCTCTGGCCTGTCCAGCCCTAGCGTAGAGGTAATCTGCATCCGCATTAGGTTCACCACCGCGTCCTGCATGGAGACCTCAACCATCTCACCTTTGCCGGTGGCATCGCGCTTGCGTAGCGCCGCGAGGATGCCTATTGCCGCGTGAAGGCCACTGCCAGAGTCGCCAACTCCCGGAGACAGGTAGGCGGGTGGCCTGTCGGGATAGCCGGTGGTGGCCATGGCACCGCCGACGGCCTGAGCCACCATCTCCCAGCCTTTGTGTTCCTTATATGGGCCATAGGTGCCAAACCCTTTGATGGTTGTGTAGACGAGGCCCGGGTTGATCTCCTGCAGCTGTTCCCAACCAAAGCCAAGGCGGTCCATCATGCCCAGGGAGAAGTTCTCCAGCAGGACATCTGCCCACTTGATCAGATTTGTGAATATCTCTTTGCCCTGATCTGTTTTCAGATTCAGGCTTACTCCCCTTTTGTTGTTATTGAATATGAGGAAGTAAAAGCTATCGGAATCATCGGCGTGGCGCAGATCGTGGCGAGTAGAGTCCCCTCCCCAAATGTCCTCTATCTTGATAACGTCGGCTCCCAGGAATCCCAGAAGCTGAGTACAGGACGGCCCCGCCTGCACATGGGTTAGGTCCAAAATCTTAACGTCTTCCAATGCCTTGTCCAATTTAGCCCTCTCCAGATCGCAGTTTAGGAAATCAGCGCCATTATAAACCCGTCCGCGAATCTTCGGTGTTGGCTCCCTCGGAACAAGCATTGCGGAGCCTTTTCTACGAATCCAGAAGGCGGATGTTGTGTCGGAAATTAATCACACCAGATCCGAATTTTTCGTCTCTTCCGGCCTGATCGGCTGGTCAATTCACACCATGTGCAGTGGCCTATTTCAAATAACCGTCTTGATGTCCCCGTAACACCGCAAACGGAGTATCCAACGCCGACACTCATACCTTTACATGGCCCTACTCACGCCCAATTCTCTCGGCTGACGAGATTGCAGCACACAATTTCGCAGGCGGGCGGCTTATTTCGTAACTCCTCATACATGAGGTGTTCATGGGGCGCATGGACTATGCTCTTGGCCCAACTGCGTGGCTCCTACAGCCGGCCACTGGGGGTTGCCTCCACAAAATCCTGTGTGCGACCACCGACAGTACCCTCCCACAGTACAAGGACTGCTATGACGGTGTGTACGGGGGTAACGGACGGGGGGGGTATCTGTTTGCATTACCCATGCTCTGCCAATGAAGCCCTGCAAGACTAATGGGGTCTTTTGGCACACAATTCGAACTGAAGTATGCACACAGACTCCACACCAAACGTTCGAAGTAGAAAAGAAACTTATTGGAAATTTACAAGGTGTTCACCTGTGAATCCGCACAGCGCCTCCCGAATGTGGAGGAGGGCAACAAGTGCGGAAGACTTCATGGACACTCTTATCGCTTCGAGGTGTACGTGAAGGGCCCTGTGGATGAGCACACAGGTTGGGTGATGGACCGCACGAGATTAGGCAGGGCTTTTCAGCCTATTCTCGACCAGGTGGACCACCATTACCTAAATGACGTAGAAGGACTATCTAACCCAACGAGTGAAAATATAGCCCGCTGGATTTGGCAGCGAATTAAACCCTCGCTGGCCTAACTCAGTAGGGTCGTCGTATTCGAAACCTGCACTTCAGCTTGTATATATCGCGGAGAGGGGGCTAAATTCATGGTTGATATTAGCCATGAACGCGCGGCTTTTAGTCAGTTGGCTCTAAAAAGCCAGCAGATTATAGAAGACGTGCAAAGCCGAGCAGATAACCGGATGATACCCATCAACCTGGTGGGCGTAAACGATATCAAGTATCCAATTCGGGTCATCGACAGGGAAGCAACCACCCAGCACACTGTGGCGAATCTTAGTATGTCAGTAGATCTTCCACATGACGTTAAGGGTACCCACATGAGCCGCTTCATCGAGATACTAAATACTCATGACGACGAGCTTAGCATTCACACACTTCCTGACATACTAGCCACCATTAGAGAAAAATTGGGCGCATCAACTGCACGTATTGAGGCTGATTTTCCGTTCTTCTTGAAGAGGACGGCTCCAGTCAGCGGCGCCAAGTCAATGATGGGTTACCACTGCTCTATTTCAGGGGAATCCGGGCCTGTGAAGGAAGAATATGTCCTGACTGTTAGGGTGCCGGTGACGTCCCTTTGCCCCTGCAGCAAGGAGATCAGTGACTACGGAGCTCACAATCAGCACGGGTTCCTGACCATCACAGGACGAAGTCAGGCAAGCAGCACAGGCCTCCAGCGGCTATACGTTGAAGACTTTATCGATGTTGCGGAACAGTCTGCCTCGTCCCCTGTCTACCCACTGCTCAAGCGCCCAGACGAGCGCTACGTGACCATGCAGGCCTACGCGAATCCAGTCTTTGTTGAAGACATGATCCGGGAAGTGGCGACCAAGCTAAAGCAAGATGACCGGTTGGCCTGGTTCAGTGTCCACGCGGAAAACCAGGAGAGCATTCACAACCACAACGAGTTCGCCCAAATCGAGTGGGCAAGGGCGTAAGGCCTACCATTGATTCGCAATAATCTTTCAGGCTTTGCTCCATTCGTGCCGTCTACGCGGTCCGAAACAGCGGCGATACCGCCAGCTAAGCTACAACGACGCGAGCTAATCAGGTATCCGCCATCACGTAGACTCTGTGCTTCATGACGGCTTAAGGGCTGATAATAGACCTCTGGCCCTAAGCGCATCAGACGCCACCACGTGCATCGACATGCGCCAGACCACACCTGATCAGCGCGAGCTACTCTTGCCGGTGATTCGGAATGCTGTACTGGCCGTGTTCGCTCCTATTGTGTAATCTGAATAAGAACGTTCCTCTGACCGGCAGTAGCAGCGCTCTCAGTTTCCCAATAGCACCACAGACAGTCCATGCCCTGTTGGGTATAATAGGCCGCGAATTCATCAATTTATTCGTTTGCCAAATTCTAAAACCAGGAAAAGGAGAAGTTATGCCTCAAAGAGTCGCTTACATAGGTCGTTCACAGCCTGAGCAGGCCCTGATAGAGCAAGGCCTTGAGGGCTTGGACTACGAGCTCGACATAAATATCGTACAGACGCCAGGAGAGATCATCGAGGCGATCAAGGGCGCCGACGTCATACTAAATGGCGGCGTAGAGATGACCAAAGAGATTATTGACGAGATTGATTCGGCCCAGGCCATAATCGTCGGTAGCCACGGCTTCAATCACATCGATCACAACGCCGCTACTGAAAAGAACATCATGATCGTAAACTGTGCCGGATTTTGCACAGAAGAGGTCTCCAACCACGCCATACTGATGATCATGGCATGCGCAAAGAAGCTGACCATCCTCAACAACATGGTCAAAGAGGGCAAATGGGGCACGGAAACGCGAAATGCCATCATGCCTATGGCTCCAATCGACTGCCAGACGCTGGGACTGGTGGCCTTCGGTAATATTGCCAGGGCGGTGTCTCGCAAGGCGCAGGCGTTGGGTATGGACGTCATTACTTATGACCCCTACTGCCCGCCATGGATTACCAAGGAGTACAGGGTCCGCCCTGTGGCGACTCTAGCAGAGCTTGCCGCAGACTCCGATTTCATCTCCGTTCACACGCCTTTGAACGACGAGACGAGAAAATTGATAGGCGAGCCCTTCTTCAAGGCGATGAAGCCCACGGCTTACTTTGTGAACACGTGCCGAGGGCCAACCGTGGACGAGGCCGCGCTGATACGGGCGCTGCAGGCCGGTGAAATAATGGGCGCGGGCCTAGACGTTTTTGAGGAGGAGCCTACCTCCCCAGACAACCCACTGTTAAAGATGGACAACGTGATTGCCACGCCCCATTCTGCGGGTTCGTCGAATAATTCCAGGGTGCGTTCCCCGCTTCGCGTGGGCCAAGAGACTGCCCGCCTGTTGAATGGCAAGTGGCCAATGTCCGTAGTGAATCCTGAGGTTAGAGCTAACCTCCCTATGCGACCGATGGCAGAGAACGTCATCGGAGACTAGCCCTAGAGGGCATAGCTAAGTAGTGCTTTTTACAGGGGGGCGGTCAGTGATCGCCCCCCTGTTTGCGTATGCAGGGTCGCACCCCCCCAACACCTGCGGTTGGCAGATCTAAGGAATTCGTTCTGAGCGATTGTGAATTCGTTCCAAAATCCTTCCGCATAGCCAGTTAATGCTGTTTTCTACTTCTAAAGAGGAATTAATAAATATTTACCCAATCATGTACGGCTCAACCTACCTGATTAATACCCCCCAATAGCCGTTGTACTACTATTTAGTATTCCTTGCCAGTGTTCATGCCTATTAGATGTCCGTAGCCGTTTGCATGGAATATCCCTAGGAAAGGCTAGAATTGTGATTAGGGCTGTACCAACTGATGAAACGGTCTGTCAAAACCCGAGGAGAAATGCATTTTGACTACAGATATTTCGACTACAGAGACATCCCTAGCCGAAAGGCAACTTGTAGTATTTTCATTACACAACGAACTTTACGGCGTTGATATCAACGTCGTGCGCGAAATCATTCGTATGCAATCGCTCACCAACGTTCCCGAGACGTCATCGTATGTCGAGGGCGTCTTCAACCTAAGAGGGTCGGTCACTCCTGTAATAGACCTTCGAAAGCGGTTGGACCTAACCGTTGACGAAGTTACCACGGATACTAGAATCGTTGTGGTTGACGTCAAAAACCAGAACATCGGTGTCATCGTGGATGGGGTAGACGAGGTGTTGCGAATAAAGGCCGACTCCATAGAGCCGACCTCCTCAATTATCACAGCTACGAATTCCGACTACATATTGGGAATCGCCAAGCTGGAAGACCGACTTATCATTCTACTTGACCTCGAAAACGCCCTGTCCGAAGAGGCCCTGGAAATTGGGCGACAGGAGTATCTTCAGGAGAAGAGCCAAAAGGCCCTAAACCCCATCGAAGCTGTGTTGGAAGAGATCGTCTCCAAAGAAACTGAAGACGACGAAGTCGTTAGCGAAAATGGAGAGCCGCTGGAAGGTAGAGCTACTCTATCTGTATTCTACGGCCGCTTGCTGACGGCTTACCCTGAAATCAAGCCGTTCTTCGCCGAAATGAATATGAAGGAGGCAGGAACAGACCTAATGGAGTTCCTGAATCCTATATTGGACAATCTGACCAGGCCTTCTGGACTTAACGAAGCAATGCAGGCCCTGTACGAATATCACAACGACCGGGGTATTAGGCCAGAGCATCATCCGCTGATCGGTGATACGCTGAAGCAGATGGTCTCCGAATATCTGGGCATCGGCTGGCTGGACGAGTTCGAGGAGACATGGGTTGAGCAGTACAACTCAGTCATCGGCGTCGCCACCGCCTAAATTTAGTTAGCTACTTTTATACGAAAAGGGCCGGCAGTTTAACGACTACCGGCCCTTTTCTTTATGGTTTGTTCAGCCTGCCCTGCTAGTCTACGGTGAGCACCAGCTTGCCGAAGAAGTTGACCGCCTCCATGGTTTCGTGTGCCTTAGCGGCATCCTGCAGCGGGTATGTATCGTGAATTATGCCCTTTATAGTCCCTCTGCCGGCCTGGTCCACTATTTGACGAAGATCCTCTTTGCGTCCCATGAATACGCCAAACACCGTCTGATAGCGCAGAAACATTAGGCCCATCTGTAGCTCAGCCTTGTAGCCGCTGGTAACTCCGCAGATGCCGTAACGGCCTCCCATGGCCAGCGATGCCGTTGCCGCAGGCCAAAAGTCAGAGCCCACATGGTCAAGCACCACGTTTACGCCCTGTCCCCCAGTGATCTCCTTTACGCGCTTGGCCACATCTTCAGTGTTGTAATTAATGACCTCATCAGCTCCCAACTCTCTGGCCTTTTGGGCCTTCTCTTCAGTGCTGGTAGTTGTGATTACTGTAGCGCCGATGACGTTTTTGGCCACCTGAATGGCGGCGGTGCCAACCCCGCTGGAGGCCGATGGTATGAGTACCGTCTCCCAAGGTTTCAACTGAGCCCTCCGCATAAGAATGGTCCAGCAGGGCAGGAAGACTGTGGGAAGAGACGCGGCCTGCTCAAAGGACAATGAGTCTGGAATGGGAAGGGCATTTACGGCAGGTATGCTTATGTACTCGGCATATCCACCACTTCTGCTGGAGCCCAACATACCCGCGCTGGTGCAGAACTCCTCCTCGCCAGCCACGCAAAACCGGCACTGGTTGCAGGTGAGCCTGGGGTTCACGACCACACGACCGCCCACGGCAACACGAGTTACCAGGTCTCCAATCTCAGCAACGTCTCCCGCAACGTCGCCGCCCAGAACGTGGGGCCCTTTGAAGCGAATGCGAGTGCCTCTGGCGCCAGCCCTGGTATACAGGTCCAGCCGATTCAACGCGCAGGCCCTCACCTTTATTCTTACGTCGTTGGGGCCGATTTCCGGGTCAGGGATGTCCCCATAAGTGAGTACTTCGGGGCCTCCGTGCTCAGTGATGTAAACGGCTTTCATCTTTGTCTCCAATATTTGGTGTTGTGCTTCCCCGCGGAGCTTACACAGTTAGAGCGAATAGACCTCAAATGCTACGGCGTAATCACAGTCGAATCTAGGGCCTGTGGCCGCCCCGATGAACGTCAGAAAGGTCTCAGGGTCGAAGTCCTTGCCAAGGTTCTCGATGTAGACCTTGTGCTTCTCCAGCGAAGCTACGCCCTGGTCGATGTAGTTTGTAACGTCCACTGCATGTGTGGCGTCGGGCGAGCCACCTACCAGAATAGTCTTTGTCCCTTGCCATGGCTCATGGCCTTCCTCCAACAACTCCGGGAATATCCAGCGGTTGTCGGCGTCCCGAGCAGCATCCAGAGTAGCCAGGCCAACCGCTCTGTGGTCTGCCATGTTGAATCCACCACCCTACCATCGAATCTGGTTTGTGCCGACGAATGGCCCTGGCAATGTCCCGTCGGAGATCGAGGCCGTATTCCAGCACGCCATCGGTATAGCCAAGAAACTCGACGGTCTCCACGCCCACCTCTGCTGCGCTCTGACGCTCCTCTTCCTCGCGCAACGGTCCGGCTTCTGCAGGAGACATTGAATCTATGCCTGCCTCACCCCTGGTCACCATCAGGTTAATCACCGTCTTGCCCTGGGATGTCCACCTGGCAACAGCGCTGGACGTGCCGTATTCAAGATCATCAGAGTGAGCTACTATTGCCAGCGCCGTGTTTCAGTCTTCGGACACTGGTTGAAATTTCTGGTCCGCCATAAATATTATGTCCTTGTTTACAAGAGTCGGGGTCGTCAGAAGTCGGGTTACGTTAGAGGACGCACCTTGGTGGCGAACCCTTCCATACGAGCCAGGGTGGCATCAAGATCCTCGGCTTGGAGGTTAAGCAACAGGTGGTTGACGCCCAACTCTTCCAGGCCTTTAATGTCGTCGACCAACTGCTGAGGCGTCCCTGTGAGAATACGTCTCTCTCCGTCCACCATCTCAGCTTCACTTTCGTTATTCCAGCTCACACTATATGCAAAGTCCAAAGAGGCCGGGTCTCTGTCCACTTTGCGGGCATTTTCCCGGACCCGGTCTCGGTACTCGGCATACTGCTTTATGGTGCCCACGGGGAACTGGGGGTTGCTGCCTATGGGATACCAGGCGTCGCCTAGCTGGGCCGCGCGTCGCAAGGCAGGGGGACTCTCGCCGCCAATCCACAGCGGGGGATGGGGCTTCTGCACCGGCTTGGGAGCGAAGGTGATATTGGAAAAGCTGGCGTACTTGCCATGGAACTCCGGGCTGTCACTGGTCCATAGCTCTTTGAATATCTGCAGGTACTCATTGCTGACCTGACCGCGCTCCTCATAGGGCGGCGCATCGATGGCCTCGAACTCCTCTTTCATCCAGCCAACGCCGCAGCCGACCACAAGACGCCCCCGGGACAGAACGTCAATCGTGGCCAGAATCTTGGCGGTAAGGACGGGACTGCGATGCGGCACAACCATCACCGATGTCAGCAGGCGGATAGATGACGTGATGCCCGCAAGGTAGCTAATAGTAGCCAACTGCTCCATGTACTCCCCCGCGGCACTGCTGACGAACTTGCCGCTCTCGTTATAGGGGTATACGGAATCGATCGTATTGGGAACGACTATGTGATCGCTGACGCTAACGATGTCGAACCCCATCTCTTCACCCTTCTGCGCCATGGCAGAGAGGTTCTCCAGGGTGGCCAGTGGGCCTCTGTTAGGTATGCCAAATCCAATTTCCATTTTATGACTCCTGCTCAATTACGTCGGCCTGAAGACCGGTGTTCCCACTTCAAACTGTATTACGAAGATGTGATGATTTGCCGCTGAAAGCACCCGCTGTCTCAGGTTAGCCCACACTAGATTGCAGCAAAAGGTTTGTCAATAGACCGGCGCACTACCCTGTTCCCTGAAGGCTGCCGACTATTTAACTAAGAGCCCGGGCTGCCTAACCATCGTCGCCTTCAATGAACGCCTTGATAGCGTTGAAATATTCGTCTCCACCAAACAAGTACACGTCGTTGTGACCTGCGCCATCGACCAGGTGCAGACGCTTGGGATAGCTGGCAGCCTCGAACAGCTCCAGACCCATTTCGACCGGGACCGTCTCGTCTGCTTTGCCGTGAATAACCAACACCGGGCTATTTACATGAGGCATTTTGCCTAGCGACTCATATCGGCTCTGGACTACCAGTCCAAAGGGCACTATTCTGGACAGCACCGGATGCGTCAGTCGCGCCATGGCCCGCAATGAGGTGAACGGCGACTCTAAGATGAGCCCTCGGATGTCATGTCGAGTGGCCATCTCCACGGCCACGGCAGCGCCAATCGAGCGTCCGAACAGGACCAGATCACTGTCATTAGTTACTTCCGGCCGGGACCTCAGATAGGCAATGGCAGCCTCCGCATCGAGGTACATACCCTTCTCAGACGGACTGCCCTCGCTAAGGCCGTAACCTCTGTAATCGAAAATGAATATGTTTACGCCGACAGCCTGATTAAGAAGCAGTAGGTTCTCGACGCGGTCCCCTATATTACCCGCATTGCCGTGGAACCACAGCAGGGTTATGGCTTCAGTGGCTGGTTCAGTACCGGGCACGAACCAGCCGTGAAGGTCGACGCCGTCCTCCGTCTCAAAGCGCACCTCTTCATAAGCAAGCCCCAGATCGCCCGGGCTGCTCTGGATAACTTTGGATGGGAAGAACACCAGCTGTTTGTCTAGCAAATTGAACTGCCTCGCTACAAATGCCCCCAGCGCCAGCACGACCAGCGCCAAGGCAAGTGCCCGCGCAACCCGCAACCAGGCCATCCAGATCATAGCAGCCACGGGGATGTTCGCCATACCGTAAAGTGCATCATCGCCTGTTTAAGCCCTCGGTAGATTTATTGGAACGCGCCGTGCCCCAGATAACGGGGCTACTATTCATATTATCGAAAAGGTCGAACTTCTCCAAAGAATATGAAAACTCACGAATTCCTCATACTTTCCTCTGACCACTCACGCAATCCTCATGCCGAATGAAGGATATTAAGGCTGTCGGAGAGACTTTGGACCTACTAGCCAATTGGGGGGTAGCCCCCGGTGCGAAGGGCAGGCAACACACGGTTCGAACCGGGTATGGACCTTAGTCTCTCCCGGCTATTACCTCGCCTGATAAGCTACCCGCTTCGCCTTCTTCCAACCCACTG
>CAUZQF010000040.1:0-12510 GCA_963581905.1 Dehalococcoidia bacterium | reverse complement strand
ATGAGGTGAAAAACACCTCGCTATTGATTCTGGATGACTTGGGCCAGGAGCACAGCAGCTCATGGGCATACGAGAAGCTGTACCAGATCGTCGTTCACAGACACAACAGCCGCCTTCCCACCGTCATAACCAGCATGATGGACTTCACTGAGGAACGTGGGCCCATCGGCTCTCGTGTTCAGGATCCTAGCGTGGGCAGCCTGATTCGCCTGGATGCGCCGGACTTTCGCATCAAGGAGAGGTCGACCAGGGGTAGGCGAGGCAAAGCATCCAAGACCTAGCTCCTACGCCTTCAGAAGAGTGCCCCTTTTGCCAAATATTGGCCGGCAAGTTGCCCGCCAACGTGCATTATCAGGACGAAGACATCCTCATATTCGACAACCAGTTGGACTGGGTGCCCGTCATGCTGCTCCTCATTCCCAAACGGCACATGACCCAGGCTGAGCTGTGGACCAGTGGGGATCTATTCACCAGAATGAATGGATTGGCAGTTGAGCTAGGTGTTCGGTTGTGCCAAGGCGGCTTCCGATTGCTGTCGAATTTCGGCCCAGACGGTATGCAGAGCCAGCCCCACGGCCACCTGCACCTGGTAGGCGGCGAGCGGCTGGGGCCATATGTAAATCAGGGGCTAGACTAACTGTGGCGTGATGTCCTCGCTTTTGGCCTATTTGCGGAGCTCCAAATCAGGATTTGCGAGCCCAAGCTACCCCCCCGTAACCTGCGCCCTCTTGCAGCGTTGCCGAAAAACCAGTTTGAGATGAAGAGTCTGAGTCGTGGTTTGTCGTGGAAATAATAGCCCCCCATGGTGGCTGACTCTTGGAGGGCTGTCCTGAAGGAGGCGACCGCGAGTGGTAATACGGTCAATACATTTCAAATATACGCGTAGCTTTGTGGCCGAAAGTTAGTGCAGGGTTTTGGGAATGTTTGGATTCCGCAATTTTCATGGGCGAATCGTTTGCATAATTCGGAAGCCGGAAGGCAAACGACATAGGACAGCCGCGGCATTTGAAAGTAAAAGGCTCCCATCATGAAGCAGACGAGAGCCTTTCGAGGGGGGGGAGCAAAATTGGAACATATTTATCGTACTGCGATTACCGTACGTTCGGGTGTGCAAGTAGTGTGGGGGGAGTGCCACAAAAGTGTGCGGAGAGACGACCAGGCAAATTCCGAAAAGTATTTGATTCGTAAAATTACTGGAAACGCAGTCTAAAAAATCCTTAACATCTGGTTTTAGTCATTGCTATCTTGGGTATCAGTACTTGTATACCCTTTGAGGATGAACCCATGTCTAAAATCAAAGTTGCAGAAAACTTCACAGTAGACCAGAGCGATATCAATCACCTCTCGTGGCGATGGCACCAGGTGATAGGCAGCATAGAGTACCTCTCAGCCAAGAATTCATTGACCATTCTGGACAGCATAATTAACTCATATATGCGCGGCCAGGGCTACAAAATGGGTAACTGGAAGGGCGTAGAGAAGCACTACGGTAAGGCTTCCGGCCTGTTATTCCTGGTTGTGGAAAACTCCCTGGATAAGTACGAAGAGCTACGCTGGATAAGGGCCGCTATTCCCGCACAGGACTAGGCGGAGAACCGCGGTCAGTCTGTCGAGTGGATTGGCGCTTGCTTTCCTCGAAAGACCTAAATAGACCAACCTAATAGGTGATCTTATTTTCGTCGCCACGATTCAGCAACAGTTCTATTACAGTTCCACTGCCTGCATTAGCTGTACCCAGGTCTTGTAGGGTATCTCGTAACGCAGCTTATACATCTCCGTGCACTTCTGCCTCATCTCCTCGTCGAAATGATCGGGCATAGGCTGGTTAACGCGTGTCTGCTCCCAATTTGTAGCGCTGTGGTAGCCAGTCAAAAGCACGATCTCCAGCGGCGCCGTTGATGCCAGCGGCGTCCACAGGCCAAGAACGCTAGCCCCCTCGGCCTCTACGCGCGGCCAAATGCCTTCCTCCGAATAGCGCACGAAGTCATCAAGGTCCTTCGGTTCGATGAAGAAGCGCCGATAACCGAAGACAACACGCCTGTCCTCGGCGGGAATCGTCTGCTTGGGACGGGACGCTATGGACTTCAGCAGTCGGACCTGCTCGCTGTCTACGAAGTCTCCCGTGTCAGGGCGATTCGCCGTGACACGCTCCTGCGCTCTCTCCCACGCCGCGAAGTCTGCAAAGCGCGAAATGCCTATAAGCTCAGTGGCAGGAGCGCCGATGAGTCCGCTTACTAGCCGCAGAACCTCGCCACCCTCAGCCTCGATTGCTGGCTTGACCTGCTCTCTGAATATTTTTGTATAGTCTTGCGTTCGGCCACGTCTAACCGACACTGTTCGCTCTTCGTAAATCAATTTTTCGTATGTCCCTGATTACTGACTTGCATAGTGTCATGCTGATGAGGGATTTTAGCACACAAGCGGCGCGGCATCGCCGGGAAAACAAGAGGGGAAACAGTAATTAATGACACACAACCGCCATACGGATGTGTCAAAGAGGGTTGGTAGCGCATACGGGATTCGAACCCGTGATCTTCGCCTTGAGAGGGCGATGTCCTTGGCCACTAGACGAATGCGCCACGCAACAAGCCAATACTGGCTGGGGATAGAGGATTCGAACCTCTGCTTAGGGAACCAGAATCCCTCGTCCTACCACTAGACGAATCCCCAGCTACACCAAAATTCTAACAGTCCAGTCTCACATTATCAAGCTAGTGTACGGTGCTCTGAACCGCGTATTCATGGCGTTTCTTTGGAAGAACGGCAAGAGATTTCTATGGTGCAGCCGGCGGTCGGCGTTCCAGACAACACGGACCATAGAATGGGAGTGCTAGGGGTTGATATTGATGAGGAACTGCATAACCCGAGTTTCAGGATTCAGGTCTACCGTCGTCAGCAACGCGATGTTCACCGCGCTGAAGAGGTCCGTCTCCTCGATCTGCCCCACGTAGTTTATGGCCGTCGTCCTCGTGGCGGCGTACCCCTCCACCGAAATCTCCCCATTTCTGATCGACAGGCTAGTGGGAGCGACCCCGCCTGGAACAGTATCGAACATCGCATCTACGCTCTCCACGAAGCTTACCGGTTCACCCAGTAGCTCCAGTGTCTCTTCCTCAAGCAGCGCTGTGCGGGCCTGAATAGCCGTTTTGAATCGGAAGTCTTTTGAATGTCGCTTAACTGCAGTGAAATGCTATCCAACTGGAATTTCAGATCTGTTGCCCGCTCGGTGCTGTCCAGATCGAATCTGTATGCTATGAAGAGAAGGGAAAATGCACACACGCCACCAATGTGGTAAGAACAAACTTTGCGGGCGACTTTTTGGGAGGCATGTTCCCTGGAGTTAACACGACCTCCAGGGCAGGCCCGGTTACGTTTACTTTTTTGTCCCTTTTTCTTTTCAGAGACCTTGGAGCGCTTCTTGTCTTTGCCTTCACTGCCATGCCGATGCAAGAGGCGTAGGTGCCGGAAGGGAAGTCGGCGGGCGCAGATAACGAGGGTGTGATTGTTATGATTGGATGGCTGAAGGACTCAACGGCCTCTCGCCTGATTATCGCATCAGCTGCTAGCTTGCCTGTGAGTATCACCGGCACCCGCTGTTCAAGGCGATTGTCCGGCTGATTGGCGTTGTGAAAAGCTACCGTGTGGTCTATCTCGGCTTTGATGCGCCGAACGCGGTCTTCGTGGGCAATTGCCGTGTACGTCATGAACATCGTGCGCGTTATTAGAGGCACGCCGTCGATCACTATGACGATCTCGATTCTGGTGAGCTCAATGTCTACGACTATGCCTACGTCGACGTTTGCGGCCCTGGCCAGCGCCGTTGATTTTAGGTCAAGCTGATATGATTTTGGCTTTGCCAACTCCAGGCTACTCGCCAGGTTCTCGATGGGCTGGCGCGGCATTCCCATAACGAAGAACTGGCTTTCGTTATCCACCTCATTTAGCACTGCATGCGCCACATACATCTCGTTCATGGGCAGTGGCATTTGCCGTTCAGCTTCGTGGACAACGGCCTGGTGCACCAGTTTGGGAGGGAGCTTGGGGAGCTGCAAGATTCTCGGTAGGCTGCGTATCCCAGCCACGCTGGAAACGACTACTTTGGGATGCAGTTTATTGGCCTTCATGAACTCAGTCAAAGTGGCGGCCATTTTCTTGGGGTCCACGATGTGTCCATCTGTGACAGCGCCCGGTTTTAGAGGCTCCGTCCCCCAACTGGTGACCTTCTTCCAATCAGAAGTGATGTACCTGAGCTTCGTAGGCTCGAAGCTAACGGCTAAATACCGTCCTTTGGCCACTTAAGAGCCTCCTTCGGACGTCGCGAGGTCTCGCCGTCAATTGCCTCGGGCTCAGTGTCTTCTGGCAGTGGGTCTTGGGAAAACAGGGAAAGCAGGAGGCCGATCTCCATGTTGTATTGTGGAAAGCCGTCGGCCTGCACCGAGGGAGTAATCATGTCGACGATAAGATGGTCAATCCGTGAGGCGGTAACAGTGCCGTTCTCTAGCTCCACCAGGAACAATCTAAGAGTATCCAGGGTGCCTTCCATTTGAATCACAATGGATAGCCTGTGGTAGATGTGGTCGTTTATCTCTTCGTCGGTGCCGGGCGGGGTCTGGACATCGGAGACGCCCAAATTGCTGCTTTCCGGCATGCGAATTAGACGGCTCACCGTGGCTGGCCCGCTCAGCTTGGCAGGGAACATCGTCACCATGTTTTCCAGCCGGTCTTCTGCAACCGACAGCTCAATAGATAGGGCCTGATGACTGCCCAGGCGGTTCAAAGCCCTGGACGTCATATCGAACTCTGCAGCTTTAACGATATCGACAGATTGTCGCTGTAAGAATCGGTAACCAAGGGCGGCAAAACCCAAAAGGGCAACCACGAGGAATTTGGAGAGCATGATTCGAGAAGGAGCGAGGAAGCCGCTAACAAGCTGGCGGGCTACATCGAATACAGGCTAAAGCGAAACAAGAAGCCAAAGGGCCTGAAGTGGACCACAAAGCTAAACCATATGGTCACAGGTCCCTAAACAGGAAGTCGGTTTTCACAAGCTAAGGCACATTTAAAACTTCTGGGAGAGGGCTGGTATGGGTCAGATTTTTGATGCAATGCTCGCGTTCTTCAATGACGAACTGGAGTGGGAAGTTTCAGAGATTGAGGACGAGGCGGTTCTCTCCATGGAATTCGAAGGCGATAATGGTCGTTGGCCCTGCTATGCTCAGGCCCACGAGGATCAGGACCGTTACGTGTTTTACTCAGTCATCCCGGTGACGGCGCCTGAGGGTAGGCGAGCCGCGGTGGCTGAGCTGCTAACAAGGGCAAACTATGGCATGTTGATTGGCAATTTTGAGTTGGATTTGGACGATGGCGAAATCCGATACAAGACCAGCATAGACATGGAAGGCCTGGTGCCTCTGTCTGCTGAAGACCGGTCAGTGAGCAAGCTTCTGTGGAAATCGCTGGTTTATGCGAATGTTCTGACCAGCGACCAGTATCTGTCAGCCATCAAATCCGTTGTCGAAGGCCATGCAGAACCAGCTGTGGCCTTGCAGCGAATTGAGGATTCAGCGACCGCCTGAAGTACTCGGGCTCGGTAACGCTGATAGACCGGGCTGCCCTATGTGGCCAGGAGCGACGCCAACTGCCGAACGTCGTCTAGAGTGTCCAATGCCTCTATCGTTTCTATGATCTCGGACTGACGCTCAGGCGATATCACTGGGCCAGTTAGATCATTGAACTTCTGCTTCATTTCGTCCCACGTCAGGCCATTTTGAGCGTCACCTTTGGGATACGTGACGTCGCTGCGAAGGTTGCGACCGTCGGTTGTGGCTACCTCTGCCCATGCGCGCCACTGCTTCGGGAAGGTGGAGTCCAGATCGGGGTCGGCCACACACTTCACCTTGGCTATCAGGTCTCTTATTTCGGGCCTCTCCGGCACACCTACAGCGTACTCATTCAGGCCGGCCTTGCCGTACGCCAGTGCTATGGCCGCGCTAAAGGGCATGCTGAACTGCATGTCTACAACAGAGGTCGGGTTGCGTTTCTGCTCCTCGGGATGCGCCACCAGGCCAAATCCTGCCGTCAGCACCCCGACTCGAATGCCTTTGACCTGCTGAGGTTGCAGATCGTGCGCCTTTTTAAGCTCCAGCAGGCAGTCTATAGGCCCCTGGTTGTAACGACAGCACGCGTGGGGCTTAATGCCGGTCTGGGTAATGAGAAACTCCTCACCTAGCCCCCGGAGCACTTCGCCAGGGTCGGCATCGCCCGAATAGGCTCGAAGGAAACCGTTGTCGCCTTCCAGAATTGTTGTTGGCCCCAGAAAGCCTGACTGAGCAAGCAATGCTGCCCATATGCCGCTGTGGGAGGCCCAACCGGGGTGCAGCCGCTTTGTCCATGCGCCTTGAGCCAAGTACTCCATGCTGCCCGCTGTCTGACTACCTGCAACGCCCAGAGCATGCGCAAAAGAGTCGCCTTTGAGTCCCAGCAGGCGTCCTGCCACTGCCGCCGCGCCGAAAGCACCGCATGTGCCTGTTGGGTGGAAGCCTCTTCCGTAGTGCTCGACGGGCTTGAGTGCTCTGCCCAACCGCACCATGACATCGTAACCAACCACAACCGATGTAATGAAGCTCTTGCCATCCACAGGAACGACGTCAGCCATGGCCATTGCCGTGGGGAACGCCACGACGCCCGGGTGCAGCGAGGACTCGTTATTCACATCGTCAAGCTCAATGCTGTGGAACGCCGTGCCGTTAACCATAGCGGCGTATTCCGGCAGCGTCCGCTTGGATGTCCCTATGATGGTTGATGCACCGGGTCTGTTCAGCTTCTCGATAGCGTCGACTACGGCCTTGGCGGAATCAGTCGTGGATCCGCGTAACGCGACCCCGGCGAAATCCAGACAGAGGTACTTGGCCCACTCAACTATCTCAGGAGACAGGTCCTCGTACGATAGCTCTGCCGAGTAATTGGCCAATTTCTTGGTAACTTCTTTGCTCTTATCGAACTTGTTACTCTGCAGTGTCACGGACTTCTCCTGTTATGAATTTTGAATAGTGGGCGGTAGGGCATACTTAGAGGCTTGCCGATTCTTGCGGCTTTACGGTATTAGCCATCCTAGCCTCTTGGTGGCCAGACGGGCTCGTGGAAGCCTAGAGGTGCCGTTGGCCTTGCCCAGTGAGGCTTCGTCTCCGAGAGGCTTATCACGGGTGCGAGATGGTTGAGGCGGCCTACAGGGGTGTCGCTTGTCATCGACCAACTCTCAAGCTCGTCAGCGGTGAACTCACTTGGTACTTCCTTCAGGTCTGCGTCGGCGATCTGGCCACGGTCGACCAGCCACTTCCCGGTCTGCGCCAGGGAGATGCGCACTAGCCAGCTACCGCCTTCGCGGGCACGACGACCCAGAGCCACCATGCCACCAAAGGCCATCAGGTAACCGGTCAGGTAGTCGATGGCCGAGACGGGGTAGAACTGCGGACTGCGCTCTGCATTCGGGAAGAGTTCCCCCTGCCGGCTGGTGATTCCGCTAACAGTCTGAATCACGGTGTCGAAGCCACGGCGTGACGACCAGGGACCCATATGGCTAAAGGCTGACAACGAGATGTAGACAATACCCGGTCGTATTTCGGCCAGCTCCTCGGGGGATAGGCCGCGTCCTCCAAGAGTGCCCGGTCGGTAGCCCTGCGAGAATACATCGGTTTCTCGTACAAGATTGCGAAGAGTACCCAGGTCCTTAGCCTCTCGCAGATCAAGCTGTGCCTGCAATTTGCCGTGACCAGTGTCGTATTCCTGGTAGCCCAAATTAGGCAGGTGCGCCCCTGTGATCTTCATGACGTCTGCGCCATGCTCGGCCAGGGTGCGCGCGCATGTAGGGCCAGCCAAGACACGCGTAAGGTCCAGCACACGTATGCCCGACAGAGGCCGGTCGCCGTCTGGCAACTTCTCTGGTGCACTGTCGCCAATCTTGACGATCTCCAACACGGGCAGGCCTGCGATGGCTGCGGCCTGCGGGTGCTTTGCCCACTCGTCCATGGTGCGGACCATGCCGCCAGCGCCGTTGGCCGCTATGATGGCCTCCTCCAGCTCCAGGGCATCCCAGTTGGCTACGGCTTTGGTTACAGCGTAGCGTTCCTCTGCCACGCCGAGAACGCTCATGGCCGCCGCCCTGTGGTTCGGGAAATTGCAGTGAAGGTAGCTCCAGCGACCGTCCCTGGTTGGGTAGACTCCCATGACAGGGTTGCGCCGGGTGGAAATGGACTCATCGTCCATCTTCATGTAGTGGCCGCTGCGCATGGATGCCGTCGCCCGCCGCGTATCGACCGCGACCTCCTGGCGACGCCCGGTGCGCAGTTCCCATAGGTCTGTAACGGCCAAGCCTACCGCTCCCAGGGTAGCGGAGCTGGTCTCGCCAATGCGAAACGAGGTAGGCAGGATTGGGTCCGTGCCGCCGGTGATATTGACCGCGTCCGCCTTTTCTTCAGGCCAACCGGCAATAGGCATGAGCGATCGTAGAGCTTCGTTAGTCATATCCAGCAATGTACCTCTTCAATATGGTGTTCGCCTATCAAAGCAGGTCATTGCATCGGAGTCAATTGGGGGTGTATCGGTGTGAAACCTCTGTCGTTATAAACAATGAATCGAGATCCAAATTTGCGTTGATTGAACCTGGAATAGAACGTCTATTTGAACTCGTTGATTCGCAAAAAAACAAAACAAAGATGCAATGGTGTAAGGTTGCTGATCGACAGCGCGGAAACCCGTATTCTAGGTGATAACGCCGCATATACAATTCATATGAACATTTGCGTTTAGATGCCTGGCGCGTTCAATTCAGTAGGGCATCAGTTGATTGAATACATGAAGATTGGGTGTGACCGAGATCATAATTTCCGAATCCGAACGAGACGCAGTTTACAAGACCATTCATTCTCGTAGAGATGTGAGAGGTGAATTCAAGGCTGATTTAATACCAAATGACGTGCTTAACCGTGTTTTAGAGGCTGCTCACCACGCTCCCAGCGTCGGATATATGCAGCCTAGGGATTTCGTGGTCATTAAGAAACCGTAGACCAAGGATAAAATTCTGGCGGGCTTTCATATAGCTCATGCGGAAGCCGCTCAGATGTTTGACGAGAGTCGACGGGAGAAATACCAGTCGTTAAAGTTGGAAGGGATCATGGAGGCCCCGCTCAACATATGCGTGACATGCGACCCGACCCGAAATGGCCCGGTGGTCATAGGCCGTACGGTACGTGAGGAGATGGATTCGTATAGCTCGGTATGCGCTGTTCAGAATTTGTGGATTGCCGCGAGAGCGGAGAATTTGGGTGTCGGATGGGTCAGCATCATACATGACGACGTGCTTAGAGACGTGCTAAACATACCCTCACATGTTAAGCCCATAGCGTATCTATGCTTGGGATATGTCTCCTATTTTCGTGAAGAACCGGAATTGGAGGAATTGGGCTGGCTACCGCGCGAAGATCTCGAATCGTTAGTACATTACGAGAAATGGACATCAAGCTAAGCTAATATCTCCAGTCGGTTATGCGCCGCCGATTTTGAAGTCTTCAAATAATTGGTTCGCTTATTGGCCTACTGCGTGTCCATGGCGCGGATGAGGTTGGCCATCTCTATGGCGGCCAGGCCTGAGCTGTAGCCGTTGTTGCCCGCTTTGCCCCCAGAGCGATTGATGGCCTGATCGATCGTGTCTGTGGTCAGGATGCCGAAGATAACCGGAACGCCAGTTGCCACGGAGGCGTTGGCAATGCCCTTCGCAGCCTCACCAGCCACATGCTCGTAGTGATCTGTTTCGCCGCGTATCACGGCTCCCAGGCAGATGACGGCCTCGTACCCTCCAGACCCCGCCATCTTTTTGGCCACCAGAGGAATCTCGAATGCACCGGGAACGGAGACGATAGTGATGTCGTCGTCCCGGACGCCATGCTTCGTCAAGGCGGCCATTGCCCCGTCCTGCAGCTTGGATGTGAAGAAGTCGTTGAATTTGGCGACGACAATGCCGATTCTAAGCCCTGCGCCGTCCAGTTCGCCCTGTAATTCTCTACTCACTACCTATTCACCATTCGTTGCGGCTGCATCTAAGTATTCCGGGTCTATGAGATGGCCCATGCGTTCCTGTTTAGTTTTCATGTATTTCCGATTCTCGTCGTTAACCGGCGCGATTATCGGCACCTGCTCCACGAGCTTCAGTCCAAAGCTCTCCAGACCAACCACCTTCTTAGGATTATTGGTCAGGAGTCGCATTTTTTTTACGCCCAGGTCGACCAGGATCTGAGCGCCCACGCCGTAGTGCCGCAGGTCAGGAGGAAAGCCCAGCTTGAGGTTGGCTTCCACCGTGTCCAGACCATCGTCCTGAAGGGCATAGGCCTTGAGCTTATTGTGTATGCCGATTCCACGCCCTTCCTGGCGCATATATAGGAAGACTCCCTTGCCTTCGCGCTGGATCGCCTGCAATGCCAGGTCCATCTGGGCACCGCAGTCGCAGCGTATGCTGCCGAAGACGTCGCCTGTCAGGCATTCGCTGTGTACGCGGACCAGCACGTCGTCTTTAGGCGATATGGGACCCTTGACCAATGCTACGTGCTCGTCACGGTCGACTATGGAACGGTATGAGACGGCTACGAATTCGCCATGCTCAGTAGGCACCCGGGCCTCGGCTACTCGCTCAATGAGCCTTTCGTGCTCGGTGCGGTAGGCAATGATGTCGGCGACGCTCACTACCTTGATGTTGTGCTTTTTTGAGAAGGCATCCAGGTGTGGCATACGCGCCATGGTCCCGTCTTCGTTCATTATTTCGCAGATAACGCCAGCTGGGTAAAGACCTGCCAACCGGGCCAGGTCCACCGAAGCCTCGGTTTGGCCAGCCCGCACCAGCACTCCGCCCTCCATGTATCGCAGGGGGAAAATGTGGCCGGGCCGTCCCAGGTCTTCAGCCATGGTGCTGGGCTCAACGAGAGCCTTAATCGTCGCGGCGCGATCCTGAACCGAGATGCCTGTCGTAGCGTCTTTGAGTACGTCAACAGAGACGGTGAACGCCGTGCTCAGGCGAGCGGTGTTTTCATAGACCATCATGGGAATGCGAAGCTGGTCCAGTCGCTGAGCCATCATAGGCACGCAGATCAGCCCTCGACCCTCGGACGCCATGAAGTTGACCGCCTCGGGGGTGATCATCTCGGCGGCCATAGCCAGATCACCTTCGTTCTCGCGGTCCTCATCATCGACGATGACGACCATCTTGCCGGCCTTTATGTCTTCTATCGCTTCTTCAATCGTTGATAGCGGCAAAGCCTCAACTCCTATGGGCAACGATTCGGATGATTTTACAACTCATCCCCAGTATCAAGAGGAACACGGGGTACAGTAATTAGCCGCTCCGTGTACTTGGCAATGATATCGGCTTCCAGATTTACAGTATCACCCACGTTCCAATAACAGAAAACCGTGTTATCACGAGTATGGGGGATGATGGTAACTCGGAAGGATTTCTGGCCACAGTCTACAACGGTCAGGCTGGCTCCGTCCACCGTGATAAATCCCTTCTCCACAACGTACCGCATTATCGTGGGAGGCGCGTCGAAAGTGATAAGGGAAGCCTCGCCGTCGGCCTGGATAGAGGTCACCTTGCCAGTGCCATCCACGTGGCCCTGCACAATGTGGCCCCCGAACCGGCCATCGGCAGGCATGGAGCGTTCGAGATTCACGGCGTGACCTGCCAGCAACTCACCCAAATTGGTGCGGCGCAGGGTCTCAGGCACCACGTCCAGCGTGAATGAGCCGCCTTCGCTGTTGCCATCGAAGGTTGTCACGGTAAGGCAGGTGCCGTTGACACAGATGCTGTCGCCCACCTTCATGCCACCCATGACAGTAGCGGCGTAGATAATCAGGTGACCTGGATCGGCAGACCTTATCTTGCCAACTTCCTCAACTATTCCGGTGAACATCTGCTGCTCCTTTGCAGTAACCAATTATTGCCGCGTCCGGGCCGAACTGCATTATTCTGCTGTCCTGCAGCCTGAAGGCGTCGGATATGCGCTCTGAGCCCAAGCCGCCAACCGGTGACTTGGCCTTTTCGCCGCCTATTATAACCGGCGATACAAACGCCACTACCTTGTCGACTAGGCGCTGGTCAAAAAGCGAGCCCAAAATAGTGCCGCCGCCCTCAACAAAAACGCTGGTGATGTCCCTCTCTCCTAGCGTTTGTAGTAGGGCTGACAGATCAACCCTGACATCAGAAGACGGGAAGGCCAGCGATTCCACAGTGGCCGAGTTGTCGCCGCTGGTGCTATCGACTGTGGCAATCAGCGTCTGGCCGGGTTGAGTCAGAAGCTTGGCAGTCTTAGGTGTCCTGCCGTGGGAGTCGAGAATAACGCGCAAAGGCTGCTGGGGCAGGGCAGAGCCGTTTTCATCACGGGCCGTGAGCAGTGGATCATCTTCCAGAACCGTGTTGATGCCCACGAGGATGGCGTCAGACTGCTTACGAAGCTCGTGAACGTAGCG
>CAUZQF010000039.1:0-12660 GCA_963581905.1 Dehalococcoidia bacterium | reverse complement strand
GACGAGGCAGGGGCCGAAATTAGCGCCTACTAAGAACCAGCCTTCGCAAATGTAGGCACATAATCCGCGACTAAACCACTGCTAAACGCGATAAGCTCGCGGTGAAATTAACGCCGTGGGCTTATGCCTTGCCAAACAAGTCGGCGGCACTACCATGCTGCCTAAGCTATAATTGCTGCCATGAATTGGCTCCCCATAGCCATCTTAAGCGCCGTTGTGTTTGCCCTAGTGTCCATATTGGACAAGGTCATTCTCGTTCACTACATCCGTGATGCTCGGACCTTCATCGTAATGGTAGGCTTTATCCAGTTCCCCATGGGACTGCTGATCCTACCCTTCGTTCCCTTCGAGAGCTACCCCATCACCGTGCTTGCGGCAGGCTACTTCTCCGGATTCCTTTGGGGCATATCTCTTATAGCTATGTTTATGGCCATGCGACAGGAGGACGTCTCAAGGGTCGTACCGGTCATCTCCATATCCCCGGTCTTCGTGGCAATTTTGGCGGTAATGTTTCTGTCTGAGAAGCTTACAGCGCTCCACTGGGCAGCCATCATGACCACAGTGTTAGGCGCCATTATCATCTCGGCCAGAACCACAGGCTCTTCCAGGTTGCCAAGTCTAAACTCGACCTTCTTCTTGCTCATCGCAGGAAGCTTCTTCATAGCCGGTGGCCAGTACCTTACGAAGGTCGCCGCAAATGACATGAGCGTATGGAACCTCCTGACCGTGCGCAATATAGGGCTGGGCTCAGCGTGCGTCCTGTTCATGTTCCGCCCCTACGTGCTGCGTGGGACGTGGCGCGCTATGACGAATGCCACCTCTGCCGGTGTCTTCCTGCTAACCGAAGGCCTGCTAGTCTTCATCGGCCTTGTGCTCACAATATGGGCAATCGACCAGGGTCCCGTGTCGCTGGTGGCCACTGCCATGTCCTCCCGCCCTCTCTTCGTTTTCATTTTGGGCATAGCCCTGAGCCTGCCCATGCTGAAGCTGCTGAACGAGTCCCTGGACAGGCGAACTCTGGCCATCAAGTTAGTCTCCATTGGCATGATAATAGTTGGCATCAGCGGGATTTCGCTCCTCTAGTCGGCCAATTGCTCTCGTCCCTCATGCCATCCTCACGCAATAGGGCTTGGCATGAGGTTGTTATGAACAAGACGTATCGCAAGATCAGCCCGTATACAGAGCTCTACGACTGTAGAACTACATGGAACTGATCACGGCGCTGCTGGGCGCACTGATCGGGCTGGTGCTCGGCACCATCGGGGCAGGAGGCTCCATGGTGGCAGTGCCTGCGCTGGTTTTTGTCGTCGGGCTGGATGCCAAAGAGGCAACCACGGCGTCGCTGATAATAGTAGGCACTATAGCGCTGGGAGGAATGGTCGCTCACCTGCGAGCTGGCCACGTCCGAGTAGGCTCCGGGCTGATGTTCGGCATTACGGGCCTCGGCGGTTCCTTCGGCGGCTCATACATCAACCGCATCATAGACCCCAACATACTTCTCCTGGCATTCTCCGTTCTAATGGCCGTCATGGCAGTCAGCATGCTGCGCCGCAAAAGCGCGCGTGCCGATGACGACTGCGCCGATGAGGTTGGACTAGCAGCTTCTTTCAGGAGTTGGCGAGGCGCAACCAAGATGTTGGCGCTGGGTACTGCAGTGGGATTCATGGCTGGTTTTTTCGGCGTAGGCGGCGGCATGGTGGTGGTGCCAGCCCTGTCTCTGGTCATGGGATTTAGCATGCGAGTGGCCATCGGCACGTCGTTGCTTGTAATTGCCTTCAACTCAGCCGTGGCACTGGCCTTCAGATTTAGCCTACATCAAGAGGTGCCGCGGGAGCCGGTCATCTACTTCACGATGGCAGGCCTCATAGGCGTCGTTGTTAGCAGCCTGGTGGCCGGTCGAGTTCGCTCGCCGCTGCTGGCGAAGGGATTCGGGGTAGTGATCCTGCTGGTGGCAGGCTACACCGCCGTCCAGTCCATCAGGGCGTTGTAACGCCGGACCGACACACCTAACATGGCAAGATTCCGACGCTCCCAGAGATCGACCCTAGCCTGATAGCTCTCAAGATGCATTAGGCCAACCGAATGCCAATGCACTCCAAACGTAAATCTGGGGTTCGAGAACACTCCTGACGTCCATTATCAAGGTGAAGGAGTGTGATGGAATTCCCCCAGCTTAGTTACCTGGAAGCAATTCAGGTCCTAAAGCCGTAACTAATATTCGTAATGGCCATGTCTCTGTACGCCATATTTGTTTTCAAGTTCTACAGGTTCCTGTCCCGGCGGGACATCCTTCAGCTAAACCTGGAAAAACACAATCGCTCACAGCATCGCTTCATGAGAAAAGCCATCTCCTTTTTCATATACTGCACGAAGTTTCTAATCGTCTTTCCAGTATTGGCGTTCTTCTTGTTTCTTGTTCTCACAATTTTGCTAACCATGATGACCAGAGGACAGGGGCTTGAAGGAATATTACTGATGTCTATGGCGGTGGTAGGAGCCATTAGGGTAACGTTGTACTACAACGAAGCCTTGTCTACAGACCTTGCCAAGATACTTCCCTTTACGCTTCTGGGTACCCTGCTCATCGACAGATCTATACTTCCCCTGTCCGGCTCCATTGAGAGTCTCAGGGCGGCGCTTGCCCAGTGGGAAACGATGGTCTATTACCTGATTGCTATCGTGCTTCTGGAGTTCGCTCTGCGGCTAATATCCACCGTATTTTTCAACCTATCGGTTCTGGCCGCCAGAGCAGAGTTGGAGAAAGCAGACAGAGCGCGGGGACAGGCCTTCATGGCGCGGGACTGATCTACTTCAGATCCCTTCTAATCACTCGCCTCTCTCACGAACCCTCGTCTACAACGATTCCAAAGCGCTCGTACAGCAAAAGGCTAGCTTGGACAGGGGACATCATCGCGCCCCTGAGACTTGCCAATTCCAGCTGCGATGCCGCAATGAACGCACCACGAAAGTCCGCGCCGTCAAATAGAGTCTCTTTGCTGACATGGACTCCCGCAAGGTGGCACCCCTTAAAAGTCGCGCCTGTGAAATTGCTGCCCGTCAGGTCTGCCTCGGTGAAGTTCATGCCTATAAGCCGCTTGCCTTTGAAGTCCTTGAAGCGCAGCCCGGACATGCTGAAGTCCACGTGGTCGAACTTCGCACCGTCCACATTTGTAGATGAGAAGTCTACCGCCCGGAATCGACAGCGGGTGAGTTCGGACCCAAACAGGACTGCTCCATCGAAGTTGCACGCGGAGAAATCGCAATCGATCAGGCGAGACAGGTTGAGCTTGGCCCCTCGAAAGATGGCCTGAGCAAATTCCGAATTGGTGAACTCTGCATCTTGCACATCCGCCCGCTCGAAGTTGGCCTCATGCAGATCGCAGTCGATGAGTTTGAGTTCAGGGCAGAAGAGCTTGTTGAGCCTTACGCCGCGAAGGGAGCACTGCTCCAGCTCCAAAGCCTCCGCCTCAAAGTCCATCAGATTAGCCTCGTCGAAGTTGCATTCGCGAAAGGCGACGCCCTGTCGGATGAGGCCAGCGAACTGGTCCACATCCGTTATCGTCACACCCTGGTGAATCAAAGGTCGTCACCTCTTGCGAAATTGCTTGTCATTCGTTCCAGAAACGCCGTCTGACTACGCTGACGGCGGCGTTCCGAACTCCTCTCGAAGTTCGGCGAATATGCTCTTCGTTCGCTCGGTCCCCAGAGAGAGGCACGACGAGACATTCATCATTCGGTATCCCTCGGAAATCCATTGACGCGCAACCGCTGGGTCGGCGAATGTGCTGCACAGGGCCTTCCCGGTGCCCTTGATCTTTTGCGCTACGTCCAACATGATCTTTTCGACCTTGGGGTGACCTAGCTGCCCAGGCACACCAAGGGACGCCGACAGATCGGCAGGACCGACCACCAGCACCTCAAAGTCCTTGATGGCCAGCGTCTCGTCCAGGTTCTCGTAGGCCTCCACGCTCTCCATCTGCAAGCACAGGATAGTCTCCTCGTTGGCGTTATCGATAATGTCCTGGCCAGTCAGCCCCATAGTCGCCGCAAACCAGGGAGCGATGCCGCGCTCGCCCAGGGGCGGATACTTGGCGTACTTGATGGCTTCACGCACCTCATCGGGGTTGTCCACCTGCGGCACCATCACGCCGACGGCTCCTACGTCGTAGGCCTTCTTGATGTCACCCGGCGTGTTCCATGGCACTCGTACAACTCCAGCGACACCATGCTGTCTGGCCATAATGGCGATCATTCCCATAGACTCCGGTCCCCACGGCGCATGCTCCTGATCAATCCAGGTCCAGTCAGCTCCGGTCTGGAAGATGGCTGCTGCGATGTGCGGCTCTCGGGAAAACATTGCTGAGCTAAGCAGAAGCTCGTTGTTAGCAATTCGCTCTCTAATATTACTCGGGTACATTTTTTACATACTCCTTGACTGTATATTTTGGTTGGGCGGATAGTTGAATCTACTCGATGCGAAAAAGAGCTTCGTGGTGAGGAAACTCCCACCAATTGGGAAGAAGCTCGCGTTAGTGCATGTGGGAACCACCGCTGACGTTGATGGCCTGACCCGTGATGTTCTCAGAAAAATCAGAAGCCAGAAATGCTGCCAGATTGCCGATGTCTTCCGGAGTCTGCTCGCGCCCCAGTGGTGTTGAACTCGCCACGTAATCCTCGAAAAGCTCCCGTTGAGTCTTGCCTTCGGGATTCGGCGACATAGCGTTACGTGCCGTGATGCGCTCCCACATGGGAGTCCACAGCAGGCCCGGACAGATGGCGTTGACGTTGATGTTATGTGACGCAAGCTCCAGCGATTGGCCTTGGGTAAGACTGATGACTCCTGCCTTGGAGACGTTATAAGGTGGATTCCTATCGCTGCCTCGGCGACCCGCGATCGACGCTATGTTGACGATCTTGCCATACCTCCGGCCAACCATATGTGGCGACACAGCGTCCGTAACACGGGCGATGCCTTTGACGTTAACGCTGAATATGAAATCCCAGTCTTCTTCGTTGGGCTTCTCTCTGTCTTCCCAGCCCGCAGCGCCAATTACTCCGGCGTTGTTGACCAGAATGTCCACACGCCCAAAGCGATCGATGACTTGAGAAACCATGCTCTCAACAGATGCGCCGTCCGTAACATCCACTGCGACGGCCATGGACCGCCTGCCCGCTGAAGAGACCTCTTGCGCTACGGCGTCGGCACTTGTGGCATTAAGGTCCGCCACAGCAACGTCGGCACCATTGTTTGCCAGCACCAGCGATATGCCCCTGCCGATACCCCGTCCACCACCAGTGACCAGTGCTACTTTACCGTTAACATTCATGGCTTCGACTCCGCTTAGTATTACCGAAACAGTACGTCGTCTATTGCTTTATAGACTCGTGCGAGTTTAATACCGGTGCTAATCAGTGTCAACGCCAGCATAGGCTAGTCGATTGACGACGTACCTCATAAAGTGCTAATCTACGCGGCGTTTTCAATAGGGAGCGATGCGGCGATGCTGGCCTTCTAACGAATGGCCTTATGCAGCTAGGCTTTCGTTATTTCTTTTAATTGATTCGTCCCTAACGAGGCTTGAGAAAAGGCTGCAGAGCGATCTCCACAGAAGCAGCCGGAGACTCCGAATCGCCTAGAATTACGAATTTTTCAAAAAAAACTTGCCCAATACCGAGCAATAATAAGGAGGCATGAGTCCTAATGATTGATACGGGTGATACAGCCTGGGTAATGATGTCCTCGGCCATGGTCTTGCTGATGCTGCCGGGACTGGCCTTTTTTTACGGCGGCCTCGTGCGCAGGAAGAACGTACTCGCCACCATAATGCAGAGCTTTATCATTATGGGCATCGTCGGAGTGCAATGGGTGCTGTGGGGCTACTCCCTGGCATTCGGTTCGGACATCGGTCACTTCATCGGTGGCTTCGACTACATTGGCCTGAGGGGCGTCGGCCTGGAACCACTAGAGGGCCAGACCATTCCACATCTGTCATTCATGATGTTCCAGGGAATGTTCGCCATCATAACTCCTGCCCTGATTACCGGCGCATTCGCTGAGCGAATCAAGTTCAGCACGTTCATAATCTTCGTACTGGTATGGTCCACGGTGGTCTATGCGCCTGTGGCCCACTGGGTATGGGGTGGCGGCTGGATCGGCGACATGAGCGTCATAGGAATTAGCGGCGGCGCGCTGGACTTCGCTGGCGGTAACGTGGTGCACATCACGTCGGGTGTAGGTGCCCTCGCAGCGGCCCTGGTGTTCGGCAGACGCATCGGATTCGGCACCGAACCCATGGGGCCAAACAACCTTATCCTTGTGGTATTAGGCACAGGCCTTCTATGGTTCGGCTGGTTCGGCTTTAACGCAGGAAGCGCACTGGCAGCCGACGGCATTGCCGCATCCGCATTCGTGGCCACCAACACAGCGGCGGCCATGGGAGCGGTGACATGGATGACCATGTCTTGGATCGTCCAGGGCAAGCCCAGCGTGGTAGGCGCGGCATCTGGCGCGGTAGCGGGACTGGTGGCTATCACGCCAGCAGCCGGCTTCGTAGAACCTATGCCAGCCATACTCATAGGATTGGGTGCTGGTGCGTTCTCGTTCATCGCCGTTCAGCTTCGTCTCAAGTGGCGACTGGATGACGCCTTGGATGTGTGGGCAGTGCACGGCATTTCCGGAACGTGGGGCGGCATAGCCGTCGGCATCTTCGCCACAGCGGCGCTTGGTGGTGTCGAGGGACTATGGCATGGCAACCCTGCACAGTTAGGGATACAACTGATCGCAATCGTCGCTACATGGGTATATGCATTCGTCCTGACCTTTGTTATTTTGAAGGTACTGGATGTCACTATGGGCATTCGAGTCACCAAAGAAGAAGAGGCCATTGGACTGGATATGTCGCAGCACGGCGAACTGCCGTATGCTGATTAGCCCAGCTCCCAACACTATCCAATCCAGGAGGTGCGCCATATGAACAAGGTAGAAGCCATAATTCGACCTGAGAAGCTGGAAGCAGTCAAGAACGCTTTGACCGAGGCTGGCTTTATAGGCATGAATACGGTCAGCGTGACGGGGCGGGGAATCCAGAGGGGCGTGATTCACACTGGTGGCAGAGGAACGCAGGCCATCGAGATCGACATGCTGCCCAAGACCAAGGTGGAGCTAGTTGTCAAGAACGAAGACACCGACAATGTCTGCAACATTATCATGGACGCAGCACGGACTGGAAGCATCGGCGACGGAAAGATTTTCGTCTCGCCCGTGTCCGCGGTCTATCGTGTTCGCACAGGCGAGCGCGACGAGGAGGCCATCTAATTTCCACAAATCTTTGACTTATAAAAAGGCCGAGCGCACTTGACCTGTTTGTCCGCGCTCGGCCTTTTTATGTTCGTGTTTATTGTCTTGGAGAGATTTATCCAGTCATGTATGCTACAGAGTGTTTGCCCGACCCGGCTCCAACTTCAGTTCCAGCGCGATCTGCAACATAGCCAACCCACTGTAGTACGAAACTATAAGCGAAAGGTCCACAACGCCCTGATCTCCCAGCAGGTCTTTAGCCGCTGCAAAGGCATCGTCAGAGATGTTCTTGTCCTTGACCAGTTGGTGAACGAATCGTGTGACCGTTACCTCGTCAGCGGTCAGCGATTCAGGGTCTTTGCGAGTGCGGACGCTTTCCAGAGTCGCGTCGCTGATTCCGCCTTTGGCAGCCAGCGGCGAGTGTGCACTCCAGATGATTTCGCTGTCCCATTCGCGTCCGACCGTGCTTATCGCCAGTTCCTTCAGGCCTTCTGAGATAGAGCTGTTAAATCGAAGCGCCGCGCCCACCGACGTCAGATGACCCGCCGCCTTTGGACTGTTGAGCAGCGCTCGGAATTGCAGACCTACTTCTGTGCGGCCTCTGTCAGCGGCAATCTGGTCATATATCCCTTGACCTTCGGCGTCCAGTTCGTCGCGTTCCACATAGGGTACTCGTGCCATACTTCTACACCTTCTTTTTTTGAATTGGGTAGCTGATATTTAGTCCAGACCGTCAGCTTAGAATTGCAGAGGTCGAAATTTTCACATCGTGATTGAGACCCGTTCAAAAGCTATAGGCCCTTAGAATATTCCTAAGCTCTGATTAATTAGGCCACCGTGATTTAAGTGCTTCTTCTCAGAACAATCCAGAACAATTTAAAGTTCAGCGCACTGTTTGGCCGTCTAGATCGAGAACCTTCTCGGCCATCTCCGACAGCATGCGCCAGGCGACCTCGTTGTGCCTGGTAGCCTCGATGTCGTCGTAATAGGTATCCAGCAGAACGTAGGAGCATCCCAACTCCTCTAGCTGGGCCATGTCCCTGCGGATCTGGTCGATAGACCCTTCGCCAACGATGCGCTCGTCGTCCGGCATATCGCTGTCCATGATGCGCAACCGTATCCTGGGGCACAACGACGGCATGGGCTTGCCCTCTTCGTCCGCGATGGCCTTGAGCCTGGGGATGCCCTCGTTCTTGAACCAGTCCATGCGAATGCGAATCGGGTGGTAGGCGTCGCCGTATCGCGCGGCCCGCCGCATGGCAGCGTCGCTAGGCCCGCCAACCCAGATGGGCGGATGAGGCGAACGCACTGGCCTGGGAGCCGTGTGGATGTCCTGGAACGAGATATGCTTGCCCTGGTAGGACGCCACGTCCTGAGTCCACAGCAGCTTGATGGCCTCCAGGTATTCGTTGGTGATCGCACCCCGCTGCCGGAACGGGACCTTCAGCACATCGAACTCGCCCTGTGCCCAGCCAATGCCGACACCGAAAATAAGCCTGCCGCCGCTAAGCTGATCGATGTTAGCCAACGCCCTGGCCGTCTCAACCGGATTGCGGTAGGGGACGATGATTACAGTGGTGCCGATCTCCATCTTCGTGGTAACACTGGCCATCCAGCCCAGAAGGCTTAACGGCTCGTAGAAGGGCGCGGGATAGCGTCCCTGTACGTCAGGTGTAATAGCGATATGATCGGACGTCATGATCAGGTGGTAGCCCAGCGCCTCGGATAGCCCCAGCCACCTTCGCAGTGAGTCCGGTGTGGCTCCAGGTCCGAAGTTAATTAGATTCACGCCGACTTTCATACTCTTGGCTCCTACATTATTTTCTAGAAATTTTGATTACATGGCGTTTCTACCCCTGAACCCCTGGGAAGAAACAGGGGCGACCCGCAACAGCAGATCGCCCCTAATTTACATCATATTAAGATGCGCGTGTACTCGGACCGGATAAGGCCTAGCTATCCACATCGAACTTGCCGAAACTGCCCTCGCAGTACAACAGCGGCATGCCCTCATGGACTTGAATGTCATCCACCTCTCCAATGAAGATGGTATGATCGCCAGCCACGTGCTCGCTGACTACACGACAGTCCATCTGCGCGACGCTGCCGTCGATCAGGGCGGCTCCACTATCGGTGAACGTAAACGCAATTTCTTTGTTGGGATCGCGTTTTTCTGCAGAGGAGGCGTAATGCATTACTATGTCCGACTGATCCTCTCCCATGATGTTCAGGGCGAATCGTCCCGCCTTCTGTATCAGGGAAAATGAGTTGCGATTGTGGCCAACACACACCAGAACCAGCATAGGCTCCAGTGAGACAGAGCTTATGTCGCTGGCTGCCATGCCGTGTACGGAGCCGTCCGGTTCGATGGAAGTTATGACTGATACGCTGGAGGCGTACTTGCCCCAGGCTTCTCGGAAAGTCTGCTGATCGGGCATTTTTTGAATCTCCTGTGAAGGCATTCCTTGCGCTTCGAATTAGACAGATTATATTGCGAAGCGGGCCATAAGGAAAGTCTGCGTTGCCTGCGTGTCAGTTTTCTCGTTCTAAATTAGTTCCGCAATCGAGCTTATAACACGATCAGGCCTCACCGAAGGCGAGCTTGGTAGGCCTTCGGCCCGGGCGTCTACCCATATCGCAGTAAGGCCGAGCCGCTTTGGGGCGACGACCTCCCACTCGAAGTTATCGCCGACCATCCACGTCTCGTGCGGCTTTACGCCCAGGGTCTTCATGGCATGTATGTAGACCTCGTCGTTGGGCTTGCCGATGCCGAACTCACCTTCGATGACAATGCAGTCGAAGAAACTCGCCAGATCATGGTCGTTGATCTTGCCTCGCTGAGTTTCCTTATCGCCATTGGTAATCAGGGCCAACTTGACGCCCTTGTCTCGGACGGTCCGCAGAGTGTCGACGGCACCAGGGAGAGGTCGAATGTCTCTGCTGCGCTCCACGCCGTAGTCGTCGGCCAACCGACTGGCCAAGTCCGGTGCTGCGATTCCTAGGCCCTCAAAAGCGTGACGCACGATGTCGCCATAAGCGTCCTCCAGACCGAGACGACCTCTGCGGTGACGCTCCGGATCGCACCAGTACCAGTCTCGCCGCTCCAGAACAGCCGCCAACAGCGCATCCGAGGTCACTCCCGGAAGCTGTGGCATGTAATGGCCAACCACCTTTCGCCAGGCAGCATTCGCCAGCGTGCCGAAGCTCAAAATGGTGTCGTCCAGGTCGAACAGAATAGCCTGGGGTAGCTCTCGATTCATTGGGTCTACTCCGCATTCCTTATGGGAAATAACTTCATCGTATCCACGCGGCAAAATGCCAGCAGTTAACTTCGGCCAGCCTTCTTTATCGGCAGCACCACCATTATCATCGCAGCCAGAGCGAACAGCGCACCAACGTAATACAGCGTGGCGTCGATATCGACAAACTCGTACAGCGCACCGGCCACAAGGGCAGAAACAGCACTCATGAGGAACGAGACGAATCCGGTCAGTCCCAGCGCTGTAGAGGCGACCTCGCGGCCCACGGTGTCCAGCGTAGCGGCTGTCAAAATAGGCTGGTCGGGATATAGAAACAATCCTAGAAACACAATCAAGACGGTAAGGGTAATTCCTTCTCCAAAGGGTATCAACAGAAGTGTTATCAGGCACGACCATATTAGGCCAGGAACAAGAATCTGCTTTCTGCCCCAGCGATCGGAGAGGTGGGCCGCTACCGGCTTGGCAACAATGCCGATGGCTATGAGCAATGCGATGTGACCACCTCTCACAGTAGTGCTCAGGCCAAGGTCGAAATTGAGGTACAGAGGCAACACCGTAAGCAGCGCGACCAGAGACATACCTCGAAGTCCCTTGACCAGCGCTATGCCCCAAAGCACTCGATTTTTCATCAAGGCCTTGGTGACAGCCATTCGATCAGCGTCTTGAGCGTTATCAGGCTGTCGGCCCCGAACGTCACCTATGCCTCGAAAGGCCCACATGGCTACAAAGGCCAGCAACAGGGGAGGCACAGCATACCAGCTCAGGATCTCTCGCCAGCTAAGCACCGCCAGCAGCAGGCCTGTGATGGCAGGTCCCGCCACATCACCTATGCTGCCTCCGACGCCATGGAGCGACAGGACGGTTGCCCGCTTTTCCGGGAAGTGCTGCGATAGCGCTGCAGAAGCGGGCAGATGCCAGATCGAGTGCGATATGGCCACTATCGCCATGCCTGCCAGAAGCAAGGGATACACGGGCGAGACTCCCATGAGCAGCCCACCCAGTCCCAGACCGCCAATGCAGATGGCCATCAGAGCGCCCCAGTGTCGCCGGAGCATATCCACCACTATACCGGCCGGTAGAGCCACAATGCCGGATGCCAGCTCTCGCGCCGTCAACACTCCGCCGGCGCCGACGCTGTTCAAGCCAAAGGCCGCCTGAATCTCCGGCAGTACCACAACGAAGCTCTGCAGGAACCAGTGGTACAGAGCATGACCAGAGGCCAGTCCGGATATCATGAACCAGCCTTTGCGCTTGAGTTCGACTGGATCAGTTGAGGACGTATCCTGGCTGCTCATATGTATCTCCGGTGTTACAAGCTTTGCAAAATATCCAGTCTCCAATCTCTGCGGACAGGACTAGGGACGGGGAACGACGATTCTAACTAAGGCTGGCATATCATTCAACCGGATCATGATCTAAAATCAGGATGCAAACCGCGATAGCTGATGCTCGATAGCTGGGTCTTGCACCAAAAGTCATGTTACAGCCCATGGTTCGACAGGCTCACCACGAACGTAAGTATGAACAACCGTTCGTCCTGAGCTCGTCGAAGGATAATTTAGCAAAATGAGGCATATTGGTGCAAAGCCCGATAGCTGTTGAAGGGGGGTGAACTCCAACTATGGCTGATCTGAGAGGCCCCGAACCACAACCCAACTTCATGGGCATATCAACCTTTGCCCACGCACCATTTGCTCTCACACAGGACGAGCTGAAGTCCATGAATCCTGGCGTGGCTATCATAGGTGCGCCGGTTGACATGGGCGTGGTTAATAGGCCGGGCGCCAGGTTCGGTCCCCGCGCAATCAGACAGGCCGGGTACTCCGGAAGCCCCAACGAGCGACTTTACCACATGGGTCTGGACGTCTATCCAATGCGTGAGCTAAAGGTCGTTGATTTCGGTGACGCTAACTGCCCTCCAAGCCTGCTGGAGCAGAGCCACGAAGCCATCCGGCTAAAGGTCCTCCAGGCACTGCACGCAAACGCGCTGCCCATAGTCCTGGTGGAGATCCCTCCATAACGCTTCCCAGCGCCACTGCCGTAGCTCAACACCACGGCTACGGCAAGGTCGGAATGGTCCACTTCGACGCCCACGCCGATGTA
>CAUZQF010000038.1:0-12779 GCA_963581905.1 Dehalococcoidia bacterium | reverse complement strand
CCCGAACTCCAGGAGAAGCTCCTCAAGCACCATTCGCGATACAGCGTCATCTTCTGCTATTAGAATCTTATTTGACACGATCTCTTCGTTCGCAGGTCATTTCACAGGAGAGGTTTCAAGGCCTCTGCCATTCTGTCTATTGCGATCATCAGTAGGTCATAGACATCTTGAAGCCCGTCGACGACGCCATCTCTGCCCATGTGCTCAAGTTTCATCGCAGCAGCAGGGGCGAAGCTTGCCGACAGATATGTCATGGAGCTCACCAGAGTATGAGCAGCCATCTCCAGCTTCTTATCATCATGAGCGGCGATGGCGTCTTTAATATCCGTTGTATGGTTGGTGGCATTCTCCAGGAGAACTCCTGCCACCCTTTTAAGTAGCTTTTCGCTACCCAATCGCTCGACTGCAGAACTTACGTCCATCACCTGGTCGGTGCCAGTCTGGTCATTAAAATTCATTCAATCACTGGTAAACTCTCATACCCGTATGTCCGATTGTAGCTTGAAAGCTTATTTATTAGATTCCTCTGAAGCCCTATGCAATGGGCTCCGTAGGTATTCGCAATATCTCCTGCGCTAACCGGGTGATTGTGAGAGCTTTGGGGCGTCAAAGCTCTCACAATCACCCATAACCTAGAGGAGGCTAGGCACTAAGGGAGATAACCTGTTTGCCCTAAGGTTTACACCTTAGTGTCCATAACCGCTGTTCTTGTGAGTTCAGCAACAGAGCGGGATGATTGGCCGAATCACTACAGATAGCAGTAATAACGCGATGCTGATAATCTAGTGCCCTCTGAACCGGATCACGGATTCAGGCTAGCTAACGTTGGAAAAGAGGCAGAGATGAAAGTAACGGGATTCACAACAAAAGTAGTAAGCGTGCCGAGGGAATCAGGGCCACTTGGAGATGGACTAGCCTCGCTGGCTTCTAACTTCATCACGCTCAAGCTACACACCAACGAGGGCATAGATGGCATCAGCTATGCAGGCTTCACCAGCGCCGTGATGGTGCCCGCCCTTAAAGCATCGCTGGACGCCTTATGCGAGCAGGTAATCGGAGAAGACCCAATCAACGTTGAGGCCATTAACCACAGGCTAACTACCTTGGCTGGCAGCGGTTCGCCGGCTGGCCTAGCTACACGGACCGTTTCCGCCATCGACGTCGCCATCTGGGACCTGAAGGGCAAGGCTCTGGGCGAGCCTGTATACCGGTTGCTAGGCGGATTCAGAGATCGTGTGCCGACTTACTACAGCGGCAAGCTATGGAGGCCATACTCCTTAGAGGAGCTTGCGGAGAGTGCGGCAGAACTGGTTGCTCAGGGATACAAGGCCATGAAATTCCGAATGGGCGCTGAGGACACAGCGGCCAAAGAGATCGCCCGGATGCAGGTCATGCGGGAGACGGTCGGCCCAGATATCGACGTGATGCTGGACATCAACCAGGGCTGGGACGTCAACACGGCCATTTCCATCGGTCGGGAGCTGGCCGCTTACGACCTTTACTGGCTGGAGGACCCAACGCACTACAGCGACTTCGAGGGCCTTTCGCGAATCGCCGACGCGCTGGACACGCCTATCGCTGCTGGCGAGTACCACTACGGCATTATGCCGTTCCGATACATGCTGGAGCATAGGTCCATCGATATCGTCATGGTCGACCTGCTGCGCGCCGGTGGAATTACCCAGTGGATGAAGGTCGCGCACATGGCAGAGGCCTTTAACTTGCCGGTGGTGAGCCACCTGGCACCGGAGTTCCTTATGCACGGTATGGCCGCCATTCCCAATGGCACCTACACAGAGTTGATGCCCTGGGCATATCCCCTGTTTAAGGAAGAGCCCAAAGTCGAGGATGGCATGTTGGTCCTGCCTCAGACACCTGGCTTCGGAATAGAGTTCGACGACGAGGCCCTGGAGCGCTTCGCTGTAAACTAGACCCGCTAATTGAGAGTTTCAGAAAGAAAGAGCCTGGCCGAAATCATCGCGTATTCACTTCGGTCAAGCTCTTTTAAGAACCGTAACTTTAGCGCAGTAATTGCAGAAGCACCCTCTCTGTTAACTCTATGCGACGGTATGCCATCAGCTTCCCGCGATTTTCTTATACTGCCTGAGATACCTCACATCGGTGCTCACAGGTAATTTCTCACACCTTAAAAGGATTGCAATTAAGCCAACTCACATTGCTTCTGCTATAGTGATTAACCTACTCGGTTACCTCTGCAGAAAGCGTGGATTAGCTAATTCAAAAGGAATCAAAAAAGCGCCCGTTCTACGGTTGGTACGTTGTCGCCGCCGCATCCATTCAGGGCATGTTTGGCAACGGCACCGTCTCCAACGGCTTCTCTATCTTCTTCCAGTCTATCCGCACAGACCTCGGCGTAAGCTACACCGCAATGTCCCTGGTCTTCAGTTTGTCCCGAGCGGAAGGCGGCCTCGGCGGACCTCTTGTAGGCTGGCTGGTAGACCGCTACGGTGCCAGAAGAATGATCCTTATAGGTGGCATCACGGCGGGCATAGGCCTGATCCTGGTGTCTCGTGCCACAGTCTATTGGCAGTTCATTGTCCTTTTTGTTGGCGTGGTGTCTGTGGGCAAAACCGCCGGCCTGGGCCAGACCTTAATGGCCGTGGTCAACCAGTGGTTCGTCCGAAGAAAAGGCGTCGCTCTGTCTACCTTGATGACCAGTTTCGCCGGCGGCGGGGCCGTTGTAGTGCCCCTCTTGGGCTTGGGCATCGCGACCATTGGCTGGCGGGACACGCTGATGTACGCGGGCATTTTCATCGTTTGCATAACCATCCCCATTGCCAAGGTAATCCGTAGTCGGCCTGAGGACATCGGGCAAGGGCCAGACGGAGACCCAATAGAGGCAGAAAGCCCAGCAGAGGCAAGCCAAGAAAGTTCAGAGGTCGCAAAGCCCAAATCAGACGCTGGCACCTATGGCCCCGACTTCACGGTAAGACAGGCCATCAAGACCTCGGCGTTCTGGCTTCTCCTGGTAGGTCTGACAATACGCGTATCAGCAACCAACGCCGTGGTTATTCACATATTCCCGATCCTGGAAGACAAGGGCTATGAGGCGCAGCAGGCCGCTTTAATAGTGTCGGCCATGTTCTTCATATCCATCCCGCTCCGGTTCGGTATGGGTGTTGCTGGCGATTACATGTCGCCGCGCAAGCTGCTCTTCGTCGGTATGAACGGTGGGGCATTGGGTCTGCTGTCGCTGTATCTATTTGATGGATTGACTTCTGTAATTCTATTCGTCATTGGCTTCTCGCTGATCGAAGGGATCACATCCGTCAACTGGCTGATGGTCGGCAACTACTTCGGTCGGAGCAGATTCGCCAGCTTAATGGGCTTCATGAGCCTATTCCACAATACCGGCATGATGATATCGCCAATCTTCAGCGGATGGATTCGCGATACAACGAATAGCTACGACATAATGTTGCTAACCTTCATGCCTATATACGTCCTCGGCTCCGTGGCCTTCATGCTGGCCAAGAGGCCTGTTCACCCGTCTGTTAAAGAAACCGCCTCAGGTCAACGCACTATTAGACCTTAGTTCGGTCGTAGCCCTGAGGCGGTTCCAGGATTCGTTCCAACAACTAACGGATTTCGCGATACCAGGCCGGGAGCTTGTCTTCGTTACCAACCCAGGTGGACTGGCAAGAGCAAGACGCAGCATCTGGAACATCTGCAACGGCGGCACGCATTATAGGGGCAAGCTCTTCAGGGGAAATCATTGCCCAGTCGCGCTCGCCTTCTTCACCAGCAAGATCGCAAACCCAGCATATGCCGGCAAAACACATCTCAAGCTCTCTGTAGTAGACGACCTCCGGGTAGACAGTGGTGCAGATGATGTCCGCTCCAAGTCTACGGTAGGCCTCAATTTCGGCAGGGGTCTCGTCATGCGGCCCTTGCACGCAGATATTCACGGCCTCCTCAATCACGCGCCTATCGCTGTTCTGCCTGGACGCAGCGGCCAGAGCACTGCGCATCTCGGGACAGAATGGCGTCTTCATGTGGGCCCTGGGCCAACGAGGCTCGCCAACGAATATTGTCGTAGGGGTCCGCTCAACCATACGAATGTAGTCGCTGTAAATCACCAGGTCGTTGGTCTGTATATCTCGCCCCACACCACCAAAGCCATTCATGGTGATAACGCGGCGTACACCCAGACTTCGAAACGCCAGCGCATTAGCAGTGTGATTTACAACGTCTGAAGCCAGATTGTTCTCCCACCCAAAACGCCGAATGTATGCGACTTCCTGGCCCGCTATGGTGCCTCTCAGCAGTGGCACATCACCGAATCGAGTTGTTACAACAGTTCTTTCACCTTGGGTTTCCAGAACGCTTTCGTACTGAGATGCCCCTAGAATACCAATCATTCTTGTCCATTTCCTCTCTAATATAGATTATTCACGTTGTTCACTATACTCTGAACCCCCATGACAAGCCGTTGCCACAATACAAGTTTGTCATAGATTAAACTACAGCAATTTAGCCAGATTAAGACCTGATACCAGTCGTTTACAGGCCCGCCTAGGAATAAACGGCTTAACACCGCCTTAGTTGACAAAAGACGCGATAACCTGCTATCGTCTCCGCCAGCGTAATTCAAATGTCATCCGTCCTGTTTTCATTGATAGGTCGCTAATAAACCCGATAAAGATTCGTAATTCTTACCAAATGGGAAGAATGGGTTAAGACGGTTAATCAGCTTCGAAGTATCGCAAAGTAAGAAGCTGCTGGCGATTCTGGACAATTAGCATCGCGGCAACACCTTGAATTACTCTATTTATCAAGTGTGACCTCAACAAAATGCCTCGTAATAAGCGTATTAGTGAGGCTAACAAAAATAGCAGGAGGATTGTACATGAGGTTCTGGAGAAATCGCAGACGAGGGGGCCTAATGACTTTAATAGTCAGCATGGTCACTCTCGCAATAATTGCAGCTGCGTGCAGCAGCTCTGAACCGGAAGCCCCAGCGGCACCGGCAGTACCATCTGCACCGGGGGCGCCATCCGCATCGGCAGTGCCCTCCGCCCCCGCACCAGCAGCCCCAGCTGGTCAAATCGGCGCAGGAAAAACAATGAATGTGCTGATCGCAAACCTTGGTAACGGAAAATTCGACACATGGCTCGCTGACGGCGAGGATGCGAAGTACCATCGCATAATGAACATTGGTATCGTCGGTGGTTCCGGCGGAAGCACACTGGTTCCTGCCGCGACGAAGTCATGGGAAATGAGCGCCGACGGCATGCAATGGGTATTCACTGCCAATGAGGGCATTTTTACCGACCATGCAGGCAACTCCCTTGGTGTCGAAGACGCCAAATGGACGGTCGACAAGATGCTAGGCAATGAAGCTCGAAGGCTCGGAGAGACGAGATACTATGAGCCGCGCGACATAGCCGACGCTGCGCAGTTCGAGAAGGTAGAAATGGGTCCGGGACCTGACCAATTCACCGTTTTTGCCTCCACCAACCCTAGGCCAGATGTTCCTGCCTTTATCTCAGAGCATGCCCAGGGACCTCAGGGAATGCTGCAGTCTAAGACATACACTGAATCTCAAATAGAGGCTGGTGACCTGGGATACGAAAGCTTTGAGAAAGCCCCTGCCGGTACTGGTTCCATGGTACTGAAAGACTGGCTTCCAGAGCAGAAGTTTGAATTTGAACGGTTCGTTGATTATGGCTGGCACCCGGGAAATGGTTTCCCAGATGACCGCCGAATGAAATTCGAATTCCTTAATATGGAAGTGGTTCCTGAGGACGCTACGCGCATCGCGGCCCTTCAAAGCGGCAGCGGCGACCTGATTGAAGCGAACATCCTTATGTTGGACGGCATAGACGCCGCTGGTGGCAAGGTCGTCTGGCAGAACGAGTCCGCATATAACTGGGTAGTTATGGTCGACTGCTGGGAGCCCGACATGTGGTGCTGGGACAAGCGCACCCGTCAGGCAATGGAACTCGCAGTTGACAGGCCTACCATTGTAGCGGAGCTATACGGTCAAGGTGCCACCATGAAGGGTTGGAACCACGTAACCCCCAACTCCCTTGGTTATGGCCCAGAGCTTGATCCCCCTGGATACGACCTGGAGAAGGCCAAAGCTTTACTAGCTGATGCAGGAATCGTAGATGGCAAGATGGCTAACGGCGAACAGGTTTCCTTCAAGATTTACACCTGGGAAGCTGGCGACACGCCATTGCTACCTGAGCTCTCGCAGCTCTTTGCGGACGCCTACAATAACGACCTGGGAATGGACGTTGAAGTTGTAGTAGGTGACGCATCTGCTGTTCGACAGCAGTGGAACAACCGTGAGCTTGCTACACACATGCTAGTTCGCACGAACGAAGCTCGCTATGACGGCACCAGCTCGCTGTCCGGTGGCTACAATAACAAGGACATTGCTTGGAGGGCCATTAAGGACCCCGATTTGGAGCCTTGGGCTAGCGTAACAACACCGATCGTACGCAAGGCACTGGCAGACATTAACCTGGATACAAGAGATGCCAGCTTCCTCGAGGCTTATAAGGTAGTGAAAGACGAGGCCAACTTCTGGAGTGGCTTCTACACCAATCTACCTTGGGGTGTTGGCCCGAACGCCGATGCCTCAACCTACGAGCCGTGGGAATTGGTTTCGTACATAACCGCAGTTTGGACACTTGAGCCAGCAGAATAAAACCGCTTTCATGCGGTCCGTCGGTAAATAACCAACTGCAGCGAACGTAGATAACCGGGGGAGAGGGGTAAACTCCTCTCCCCCATTCTTATATATAGATTTGGTGAGCTATGCAGGGATTTATTCTTAAAAGACTCGGCGAGGGTTTAATAACGCTAATTGCGCTCAGTTTCGTTGTGTTCGGAAGCGTTCAGCTTACCGGTGATCCAGCTCGCTTTTTACTGCCCATATCTGAGGCCGCATCCGAAACTGTGTACCAAGAACAGCGGGCAGCCATGGGACTGGATAAGCCCTTCCTTGTTCAGTATTGGAATTTTGCCAAGAAGGCTATTTTTCTTGATTTTGGAGACTCTTTCACCACACGTAGGCCAGTTAGAGACATTTTACTGGAGAGGCTCCCCGCAACGGTTCATCTCGCCATATCCGGAATGACCATGGCCGTAGTAATCGGTGTACCTTTGGGCATTCTCTCGGCGGTAAAACGCGACTCTATATTTGACAAGATTACTAAGATATTTGCCATATTTGGTATGTCCGCTCCGCAATTTTGGATAGCCATTATGCTCATTATCCTCCTCGGCGGACGATTGGGTGTGCTCCCCGTTTACGGACGAGGGGACATGGAAGGCTGGTTCCCGGCCATCGAGCAGATTCCCGACATGATTATGCACCTGATATTACCGTCCTTCGTCTTGGCGCTGGCCATCATTGCAGCGTTTATGCGGCTTGGTCGTTCCGCAATGCTCGAAGTGCTGGACACTGACTACGTTAAGTTCGCACAGGTTAAGGGATTGAGTGGGCGCTTGGTAATCTGGAAGCACGCTACTCGCAACGCTCTGATTCCCATTTTGACATTCGGTGGTATAGCACTGGCGGGCCTTCTTAACGGCTCGGTAATTGTTGAAGTGGTTTTCGCGTGGCCTGGTGTAGGGCTCATGCTTCTGGAAGGCATCTTGTCCAACAACTTCCCGCAAGTTGAAGGCGCGATAATGGTGTCAGGCATTGCTTACATCCTAACGGCAATGATGGTCGATATCCTTTACGGGTATGCGGACCCTCGCGTACGGCTGAATTAACAAACGGAGGTTACTGCTGTGGCTACCGCAGATACAGTTCTGGCCCAACCCAGTGGCACTTCGTCCATCTGGAAGAAGATTCAGGATCTTAGGCTGCCCTGGTTCCCAATAGCTATCCTTTCAATCATAGTATTTCTTGCCATTTTCGCGCCTTTGGTGGCGCCAGCCGATCCCAAGAAGAACGATATTCTGCAGCGACTAAACCCTCCTTTTCAGACTACCGAGAACTTGCTAGGTACGGACGGTCTGGGTAAGGATGTCCTCAGCAGACTCATATTTGGTGCTCGCACCATAATGAAGGTGACACTCCCTTCCATGGTAGTGGCTATCCTAGTTGGAACCACCGTAGGGCTGGTGGCTGGTTACGCCGGAAAGTGGGTTGATTCGTTATTAATGCGCATAACGGACGCGGTGATGGGATTTCCATCTATATTGGTGGCCCTGCTCATTGTGAGCCTCGTTGGCACAGGATTGGTTCCTGTTCTCATAGCGGTGACTGCCACGACTTGGGCTCGATTCGCGCGTATGATTAGGGGTGAAGTGCTGTCCAACAGAGACCGCGATTTCGTCACTTTGGCACGCATATCAGGCGTGTCGCCTGCGATGATAATCTGGCGGCACCTGTTCCCAAACGTTGTGAACACGCTGATGGTCATCACCAGCATCACGGTTGGGCAAGTGATCTTGTTAGTCGCTTCGCTGAGTTTCCTGGGACTAGGACTCAAACCTGGTGAACCCGCTTGGGGCGTCATGGTGGCCGAAGGCAGGAATTACATTAACGGCAACGGCTGGTGGCTGTCGCTTTTCCCTGGAATAATCATCACTGTTGTTGTAATGGCATTCAACCTGTTGGGCGATTGGCTGCGAGACTTCCTTGATCCAAAACTACGCCGCTCCCGCTAACCTGCCTCACTCAAGATTGATATATCGGGAAGGAACTCCTTAATTGCAGGAAGACCCAGTCCTAAAAGTAGAAGACCTGAGAACACATTTCTTCACGCGCTCTGGCGTAGTGAAGGCAGTTGATGGCATAAGTTTCGAAGTCGGCAGAGGTGAAACTTTAGGCATCGTTGGTGAATCCGGTTCCGGCAAGAGCATGACCGCATGGTCCATACTCGGCCTAGTACCGCAACCCGCTGGCAAAATTGTTGGCGGCAAGATCATGTATCTTGGCGAAGACCTCCTTCAAAAGGATGAGTCCGAGATGCGGGAGATACGAGGTAAGGGCATCTGCATGGTTATGCAGGACCCCCTAACCTCCCTTAATCCCGTTTTCACCATAGGAAACCAACTGATAGAATCCTTAAAAATGGACAACAAGGACTCTAAGCCTACGTTGATTCAGAAGGCTACTCAGCTTCTGGCCAACGTCAGGATTCCGGCCCCTGAGTCCCGCCTGTCTGTCTTTCCACATCAGATGAGCGGTGGAATGCGACAACGCGTGGTAGGAGCTATCGCCATGGCGCGCTCCCCCAACGTTCTAATTGCAGACGAGCCGACGACATCGCTAGATGCAACAATCCAACTGCAGTACCTTCAGCTTCTCAAAGAAATTCAGGCTGAAACGGGTGCTGCTATCCTGTTCATAACACACGACTTTGGTGTGGTCGCTCGCATGTGTGACCGCGTCGCCGTCATGTACGCTGGTAAAATTGTGGAGCAGGCCAGTGTCCTAGAGCTTTTCGATAACCCACAACATCCTTACACTGAGGCACTGTTGAAATCAGTTCCTGACCTTAACGAGGATGTAGATTTCCTGCCTTCAATTGAAGGTCAACCACCTACCCTAGATGATCTGCCAGAAGGCTGTTCCTTCGCTCCGCGATGTCCGTATGCCTTCGACAAGTGCAATGTATATCCCGGCGAATCTTCCGTTGGTGAAGATCACGTCGCTAGTTGCTGGAGGCTCGATGGTGCAAACTAATGGTCATGCCGATCCAGAGGCCCTAATTCGGCTGGATGGGCTAAAGAAACATTATCCAGTCCTCAAGGGCATTGTCTTCCAAAAGACAGTAGGAGTCGTGAAGGCTGTAGACGGTGTCTCCTTTTCAATTCCTGAAGGCCAGACCTACAGTCTAGTTGGCGAGTCTGGTTGCGGAAAGACGACAACTTCACGCCAGATCCTGATGGTTGAGCCACCCACCGAGGGAGAGATCTACTATCAGGGCACGGCCATGAACAAGTTCACTAGCGAGCAGCGCAAGGATTTCCATTCCTCTGTGCAGGCGGTGTTCCAGGATCCCTGGAGCTCGCTGAATCCAAGAATGCGTGTGGACGCCATCGTCTCCGAGCCGCTTATTACTCACCAGAACCTCACCAAAGAGGAGGTGAAAAAGCAGGTTGGCGAGCTACTCGAAGTAGTGGGCTTACACGCCTTCCATGCAGATCGCTATCCCCATGAGTTCAGCGGAGGCCAACGGCAACGCATCGCAATTGCGCGGGCGCTATCAACGCGGCCCAAGCTGATGGTCCTGGACGAGCCGGTGTCGGCGCTGGACGTATCCATTCGCGCCCAGATCCTTAACCTGCTTAAAGAGCTGCAGCAGACCTATAACCTCAGCTATCTGCTAATCGCTCACAACCTGGCAACTGTACGCTACATGAGCCACCGAGTCGGCGTCATGTACCTTGGCAAGATTATCGAAGAGGCTAATCCTCAGGACCTCTTTGGCAACCCTTTGCATCCATATACAAAGGCGCTGATTTCAGCATCGTTGCCGGCGCATCCTAACCTCCAGCGCGAGGAGATTGTGCTAACCGGTGAGGTACCTTCGCCTCTTAACCCGCCTGATGGCTGCACCTTCCATCCCAGGTGTCCCGTGGCCTTCGAGCCTTGCAATACTGACATTCCCGTCATGCAAGAGGTAACGCCTGGACATATCGTTAACTGCCACCTGTTCACAGGCGCAGAAGCGACTAGTTCAGCCGCCGCCGCTAGCTAGGGCCTATACCTGGTCTTATAACAGCCGGCCTACACTATGTCCTTCATATACTGCAGCCTCCACTGTGCGAGGCTGCAGGCAGTCCCCGATAGCATGAAGCTCACTGACCGAGTTTCGCAGTGACCGATACAGCCCATCGTTGGCGGCTCCCCCAGAAGCAAACACAACATTGTCCACTCCCTCGATGACCCGTGTCGCGTCGGTGAAGACCGAATTAAAGGTATTTACTGTGCTTTCCCCTATCGACGATACCCCCGTAAGTGGCGTCATTTTCACGCCCTGTCGCAATAGCTCCTCATACAGATGCCTCCACACGCCAGCTTGTATATGTTCTCCCACGTAGGGCATACCCGTTACGATTTCAACATCCTTGCCCTGCTTGGAGAGGTAGTTGGCCACATCGCATCCCAGCCTCATGCCCTGGGTGTCGATGACAACAACACGGTTCCCTACGGCCACGCCTGTCTCCAGCACCTGCCGTGCCGAGAGTACGTTACCGCCTTCCGAACCAGGCATCTGCGGCACATGGGGTGTCGAGCCTGTGGCGATAACCACCGCATTGGCGCCACGAGAGGTAACCATTTCCGCTGAAGCCTCCGTGTTGAGCAGCACCTCGACTTTCAGTCTCCCAAGCTGGCCCTCGAAGAATCGAACGATCTCTCCGAATTCCGAGCGTCCGGGTACGGATGCGGCGACGTTGACCTGGCCTCCTAACCGATCAGATCTCTCCACCAGGGTTACCTGATGTCCCCTCTCAGCAGCGACTCTGGCCGCTTCCATGCCTGCGGGACCACCTCCGACGATGAAGACGCTCTTCTGGACAGTTGCCGGTGTGAATTCGGCCCACTTCCCTTCCCGTCCAGACACAGGGTTGTAGATGCAGGTAATTGGCTGACCCACGGCTTGGTGGCCCTTGCAGCTCTGGTTGCATGCAATACACAGTCGGATGTCGCTGAGCAAACCCTCTCTGGCCTTCCTGGGGAAGTGCGGATCGGCGATGAGCTCTCTGGCCATGCCAACCATGTCCATTTGTCCATCCACCAACATGCTTTCGGATAGCTGGGGGCTGTTCATGCGTCCTGCGCCTATCACGGGCAACTTAACCGTCGCCTTGATCTCCGCCGCCAGCCCCGCAAACTCTCCTGGCTTGAAGTAGTGGGAGGGAATGATGCTGGCTGCGCTGTCCAGGTCGTAGTTCGTCCCTGCAGACACGCTGACATAGTCGAGGCTGCCCGTAGCCTCTAGCAAGGGCACTATGCGCTTCAGGTCTGCCATATTCAGGCCGTAATCGAGGTAGTCTTCAGTAACACGTATGCCCAGAATCAGGTCCTTGCCTAGCTGCTGCCGGGACACTTCTATGATCTCGTAGGCAAAGGTCAGCCTCCTTTCAAACGAGCCACCGTACTTGTCCGACCTCTGGTTGCTGGCCTCCGCCAGGAACTGCGGGATGATGTTTCCGAAGGCTATGGATAGCTCAACTCCATCTGCTCCTGCCTCCCTCACACGCCGCGCGGCGTCGCCAAAGGCGGTTACAAGCTCCTCAACCTCTTCGGTAGACATCTCATGAGGCATCATCTGGCCGAAGTGCAGAGATGGCGCAGGAATGGCCGACGGCCCCACAGAGATCTGCTCCAGAACTCCGCCTGGGCTAGGAGAGCGCCTCCCGGCGTGAGTGGCCTGCACCAGGAAAGGCACGCCATACTCATGCGTGGCCTCCGCTATCTGCCCTAGCATGGGAATCACGTCGTCTGTAAACAAGTGCAGCGGGGCAACGCCTGTGGGGTGTACGCTGGCGGCCTCCGAAATAATCATGCCGGACCCGCCTTTAGCCCGCTCCCTATAGAAGTGCAGATGTCGCTCAGTGAAATTGCCGCCCTGATCGAATACCGTGGCGTGGCCTGTGCAGACTATGCGATTAGGTACTGTAATATTGCCAACCTGGATAGGGCTAAACAATATCGGAAAATCTGAACTCATGAATAAGTCTCCTGTGAAACTGTTGCCAGCCTTGAAGTGACCTTGGCATATGCTAATGCCACCTATATAATCGTGCAAACGATTAAACGGCAAACCCCTATCATC
>CAUZQF010000037.1:0-13109 GCA_963581905.1 Dehalococcoidia bacterium | reverse complement strand
GCTGTTCATGGTCCCTGGCATGAACGAGACTCTCCGCATCAACGGCCGGGTAACCCTGGTTCGTGATGCCGAACTCCTGGAGAGCATGTCTGTAGGCGGCAAATTACCCAAGCTGGCCATAGTCGTTCACGTCGAAGAGGTCTTCACTCACTGTCCCAAGGCCTTCATACGCTCAAGCCTGTGGAACAACGAGACCTGGTCTGCCCGGTCGGAAATCGCTTCCTACGCCGAGATTCTGCGAGACCATGTTGGAATTGAGAACTGCGACCTCAACGAACTGGAGAAGGAACTTGAAAAGCGAATCAGTTCCACCCTCCATTAATTTTTATTTTTGAATAAAGGGCGGGATCCAATTTCCTAACTGAGCTTGATCGTGGAGCTTGGCTGGGTTTGCACCGCTTAGGCAGACGTAGCATTGGCATTGCTTAGCAGACTTAACATAGGCTAGGTTTGGGCCACTCAGCAGGCGTAACAAACGTACTTGAAGAGCAAAACGAATATGAAGATAACCAGCGTACGCGCAATACCTATGTCCGACCCCATCCCCGAAGAGAGGCAGCATAGGACAGACCTGGGCACCAAGATCAAGAGCGATTCCGCAATCATTCAGGTGGAGACGGATGACGGTCTGATAGGCCTGGGAGCCTCGCTGGGAAGTCCACAGGCCATCTGTGCCATTGTGGACCATGAGCTTGCGCCTGCGTTGCTAGGCGAGGACCCCATGTATTCAGAGCTGCTGTACGAGAAGATGTACAACGGCTCTCGCTGGAAGCCAGCCCTGGAAACCGGCCATTCACAGCCAGGGGACGGTCGGCGTGGCCTAACCATGGAGGCCATCGCCGGCGTAGACTTAGCCATCTGGGATGTGAAGTCTCAGGCGCTGGGCATACCGATCTTCCAGGCGTTGGGCGCAGTACGGGACTCTGTGCGCGGCTACGGCTCTGGCGGCTGGGCACCGGGTGATGAGGCTGAGCAGGAGATGGCAGGATACGCTGCCAAAGGCTTCACCGCGGTCAAGATGCGTGTTGTTGGCCAAGACGGCTTCTCCATCGAGAACACCGTACGCCGTGTGAAGGCGGCGCGAAGAGGCATCGGGCCCGACGTAGAGCTAATGATCGACGCCCACGGCTCGCTAGACGTGTCCACGGCGATAAGACTGGCCAGAGAGCTGGAGCCATACAACCTTTCATGGTTCGAAGAGCCCATTTCACCGGACGACCATGCGGGTCTCGCCGAGGTACGCCGATCCACCATAATTCCCATCGCCACCGGTGAGAGGGAGTTCACCAGGTTCGATTTCGACGACCTGTTTAGCCACAAGGGAGTAGACATTGCCCAGCCGGACGTGGCCAGGGCAGGGGGCTACACCGAGATAAGGCGCATCGCAGCCCTTGCATCGGCCCGTGGCATTCGGCTAGCTCCCCATGCATGGGGCTCCGGAATACTGTTCGCGGCCAGCATTCACATCGCTATGTCCTCGCCAAATTGCCATATCCTAGAGGTCAGCCAGGGCTACATGCCCATGATGTACGAGCTGTTTAACGAGCCGTACGACATTCGAGAGGGCACCGTCTATGCTCCGCAGAGGCCAGGGCTGGGATTCACGCTAAAGGACGACGCCTTTGACAGGTTCAGGTACGTTGAGGGCCCGGAATACCTGTTCTAGCGGCTAGACGCATTCGGCCGTTCAGACAAGGCCGCAAGAGCCAAACAGCAGGCCTCCAGCCCTCGGACACCGCATTCAGGCTAGATTCCGGCGGTGAGATCATCCAGGCGGGTCATGGCCTGTAGGTTGTTGCAGTAGACGACAAAGTCTCTTAAGCCCACGGTGCGAGCCTTCATGAGCCTAGCCTTTAGCATTCCGCGATTGGCATTGTCGGTGATTATGTAATCGGCCTTCTCGTTGAGGTCTCGTATTATGGAACCGCCTAATTCCTGAACCTTACTCTCCACGTCCAAAACAGAAAGCTGAGCAGACTTGATCTCTACGGCAACGTTGAGGCCTCTAAGTGGCTGCCTTTTGGATAAGAGCTCGCGAGCCAACCCTGGGCTTCCTTCGGCGTGGCCACAGCGGCATTTGCCTTGGCAGGAAAGCCGTAGAAGAGCGCCCAGCTAGCCCCATCAGCGCTCTCTGATAGCAGCGACTGACGATCGAACCGGTTTACCTTCACGGTCATTCCTTTGCAAGGGAAGTCCCTGACGCTGGGATTCTGAGCGAGCGTGTCGTAATAAGCCAGGAGTTCACCGGGAGTTCTCACCAGCTTTATCTCACTGCTTACATTGAATCCGGCGGCCTCCATGTAGGCCAGGGCTGCCCACTGCTTGGCTGGCACGCGCCCTCCGGTTGATGAAGAAATGCCATTGACGAAGAGTTTGAGGGCGGAGAGACCTCCCGCAGGCTTACTTACGCCGTCGGGCATTGGCACATACAGGTGTCCCACAACCTCAAGCTGCGCAGGTGGTTCGGTGCCTATGAGGCGCTTGGAAATGCTGGAGACTTTGCGAGCTATGTCTGTATTGGACTGAACAGTGAGGTCGCCGCTGATAGGCTCCACTTTTGCGAGCAGCCCGTGTTTGTAGGTGAGGGAAACGGCAAACCCGTCACAGTTGGGCTGGCACACTAGATAGAAATCATCTTTACCCAAACCCTGAGCGACATTCTGGTGCCATAGTTTGACGTCGCGGTCAGAAACGGCGTGATCAGGCTTGCCAAGGTGCTTCAGTACTGCCAGGGAGTCAGGCTTGCTTTGCTTAATTTCAAGCGTTGCTCTGACTAACTCCATCGCAGCCAGGGGGTTTAAGGTTTTGATCATTGCCAAGAGCTGTCTGAGTAACATGGAATCCCCCGCCTTCAGGCCTGATTATTAGACACGGACCGTCTTGTGCCTATTGTCTGGCCCGCGGATGAAGAACCAAGGGAAAATTTCGTTAGTTTTGTTGGCTGGAATTGGCCTAAAAACTAACGATTAGCTTCCTATTCTCGGAACCTTTCGGAGTCGTCCTGGGGCTCCACACCCAGCACACGCCACGCTCTCGGAGTGTCATATATCTTCCAGGTGTTGCCAGACGCTCCGAAGAATATGTCAAAAGTAATGTTCTGGACCTCAATGCAACGATCGATCATAGTAACCAGGTCCCGGTGGCTAAACCAGCTTACGTAGCTACGTGGGTCGCTGCCTGGCCTGTTTGCCGGACTCACCGTGCCCAGCCTAATGCAAATGCAGGTCATCCCAAACTCTTCGGCGTAGTAGCGCGCCAGGGCCTCACCAAAGATCTTGCTGACAGCGTATGGTCCATCCGGCCTATCAGGCATGTCATGGGTTATCAAAGGTATGTTTTCTGGATCTAGGCCCTCATAATTCCCTTCTGCTATGGCTGAATAAGGGAATTCCAACTCATACTTGCCATCGACGTGCATTGAGCTGAAGAAGATAATGCGTTTCACGCCACCCCGCTTGGCCGCCTCGATGACGTTGGCAGTCGCAACCACGTTGTCCGGCATCAGAATGTCCCAGCCAATGTCTGTTGTGTGCCTCGGCTCAGCGGCCAGATGCACCACAATGTCCTTGCCCTCGAAAGCGGGCAATATGGCATCGAAATTGGTAAGGTCCGCTGTCAGACAGTCCAGGCCCTCCACCGGAACACGATCGATACCACTAAACTCGTACTTATCCCCCAGACTTTCTCTCATCACTCGGGCAATCCGGCCACCAAAGCCGGTGATAACCACTTTTTGCTTGTCGGCCATTAACAACCTCCTTCTTCATCCGATTCAGGTCAATTTAGTCCCCTTGGTCATGATGACCTAATAGTTCTTTATGATCTTTTCGTTATGCTTTTTCCGACTCATACCTGTGAAGTGCTGTAGCAAGCCTCTGAACACCCTCATCCAGCTGGTCAGGTTCGTAAAGGGCGAAGGCCAGACGCAGCCTATCAGAAAAAGCACCATGCGCGGAGAAGGCGGTTCCCGGCCGGTAAGATAGGCCAGCTTCTTGGGCCATGGGCAGCAGCTTTTCTGTATCAACGTCTCCATTAAGTTTTACCCACACGAAGTAGCCTCCACCTGGAGTCGAGAACTCGGCGTGGGCACCAAGATGCGCTCCCAGAGACTGGCGTATGGCCTCAACGCGCCCCGCATAGACCTGGCGCAGCTTGCGAACGTTCTCTTGAAGCAGCCCCAGCTGCAGGGTGGCGTTGGCTATCACCGACGTGAAGTGGCTTACACCGCCGCCGCTGATCACCATGCCGGCGTTGCTGAACCTGCCGATAAGGCGTGCGTTGCCCTGAACCCAACCTATTCGCAGTCCCGGCGCAAGTATCTTGGAGAACGAGCCAATTGACACCACGCAACCCTGCTCCGACCCGTCGTAGGCTACCAAAGGCCGTGGAGGAGGGTCGCCGTAGTGAAGCAACTGGTACACCTCGTCGGCCAGCACCGTGAAATCATGTTCGGCAGCCAGTTCAACCAGCTTTTGCCGCCGTTCTACAGGCAATACAGCGCCAGAGGGGTTCTGATACGTAGGGATAATGTAAAGCAACGTGGGATTGGGGATGTCCGCATCGGCGAGCATGGCTTCTAGTGAGTCGGTACGAAGCCCATGGTGGTCGGTGGGAACGCCAACGACGTTCAGGCCATGATCTCGAAATATGCTTTCGATCAGGTAGTAGCTGGGCTCCTCAACGAAGACCGTGTCGCCGGGTCGAGCGAACAGCGTGGTGGCCAGGTCCAGGGCCTGCGATGCCCCACTGCTGATGAACAGGTTCCTGGGGGAGACCGCCATGGCGTATGCCGGCTCTTGAGACAGAAATGCGGCCAGAGACTCCAGCAAAGGCCCGAAGCCCTGCGTAGGGCCATACTGCAGCGCCGTGACCGAGCCGTTGGACAAAACGCGTTCCATTGCGGCGCGTATGGCCTCTGAGGGGTGCAGGCTAGGCGACGGGTGGCCCCATCCCAGGTCGATTACGCCCTCGGGAATGGAGATAAGCAGTGATGGCAGTGGCTCTGTCATGAAATCGTCGGCGCTCCCTGCCTAGACAGGCTGTGGCAAGTCGCCATTAAGCAGTCGCTCGTTAAGCTCCCACAGCGCAGTCTTATTGTCCTCCCAGTAGAGCAGCTTTTCGCCCTCTTTGAAGGCCCCCCAGCGGAACTCGGAGTGCTCTTGGGACAGCACCAAATCTATCTTGGGGTCTGATTTGGGCAGCTCAACGGCAAAACAGTGGTTGGGAATGACATAGGTGCTCTTGGGCCAGGAGCTTCTCTCTTCGAAAAAGTAGGTCGGGATGTGCGCCAACGAGTCCAGCGGGTAGTAGCTAGACTCCGGTGAAATCTCGGCCTCCTCGTGGGCCTCCCTACGAGCAGCCTCTATCGGTTTCTCATCATCCTCTCCACCGCCAGCAATGGCCTGCCAGTAGCCCTCGTCAGCGCGCTTGAATACGGCATACTCGAACTCGCCTTCCTCTAGCCTACGGAAGGGAAAGACCAGTACCTGAAAAGGCGCTCTCGGCATATTTTGTATTTCACACTTCTAACTGGATTATGCTCAAACCATGAGTTTAATAGTTCTTTCCAAAGTCATACTTCAAGGTACTTTCCCTCGCCCCTAATCCAGCCAAGGTAAAGTTCTACCTAAACTTTCGCCCCTTTCCGGGTTCGGAGAGGGGACGGGGTGAGGTCAGCCCCTACATCACTATGGCGCCCCCGTCGATGACCAGTTCCGAGCCTGTCACGTACGACGAGTCGTCGGATGCCAGGTAGAGCACACCTTTTGCCACCTCTTCGGCGGTGCCCATGCGCTGCATAGGAACCCTGGTAAGGCGGGCCGCCTTGGCCTCCTCATCAGCGAAGGCCGTGCTCAACATCTCGGTGTCGATAGGCCCAGGATGCACAGAATTGCAGCGGATACCGTCCTTCGCGTGCTGGGCTGCAGTCACCTTGCTGAAGATCCGCACCGCGCCCTTGCTGGCGGCGTAGGCCGGCTCCTGGTGGTAGGCCTGCGCGATTCCCGCCACAGAAGATATGTTGACTATAGAGCCACCGCCAGACTCCCTCATGGCCGGTATACAGTGCTTGGTTCCCAGGAACACACTCTTGGCGTTAACCTCGAAGACCCGGTCCCAGCTATCGGCAGAGGTGTTTTCGATCTCCACTCGCGGTACTATGATGGCGGCATTGTTTATCAGAATATCCACCTTGCCGTAGCGATCCAGGGTGTCCTGGACCACTTTTTGCCACTCGGCCTCGCTAGTGACGTCCAGATGGACGTATACGGCGTCCCCGCCTAGCTCCTGAATCTCCGCCTCAACCTGACGGCCCTCATCGTCGCGTATGTCGCCAAAAACTACCTTGGCGCCCTCCTCGGCAAAGAGCTTGGCTTCCACGGCTCCCTGACCTCGTGCGCCGCCGCTAATAATAGCTACCTTACCGTCCAGTTTTCCCATTGTTTTGTAACTCCGGCTTAGCCCTTGGTGGTGATAAGAACGTGAATAGTTAGGGCCCTACACCTGCTTTAGAGCGGGAACGCCTAGCTCAGTTTCCAGCCCCTTGAACCAGCCGATGACCTCTGTGTGCAGTGGCACGCCGTTTGCGCGACGGTCCTGCTCCTCCTCGTGCTCGGCAAGACCGGGATAAAGCACCCTCTCATGGCCAGGCGCGGGCTTGGTCTCCCGCAAGGTATGAAGCATCTCATCCATGTTGTTTTTGAACTTCGGAACATCCGTAAATGCGTCGATATTGTAAGCAGCAAAGTAGTGCTTGTACGCGCTCTCGAAGTACTCCGTGTCGAACATGCCAGGCACAGAGCCAGAAAGCATGCCGCCTAGGATGTCTACCATCATAAGCAGGCCATAGCCCTTGTGGGACCCGTTCTCTCTGGTGCCACCTAGAGGCAGCAGGTCGCCATATCCTCGATCGCCCTCCGGTGGAGCAATCTCTTCCATGACCGGGTTGCCCTCACTGTCCGCTACCCAACCTGGCAGCAGGTTTGAGCCTACCCGCCTGGCCAGGGAGAACTTGTTCCCGGCAATCTGAGAAGTTGCGGCATCAAATAAAAACGCTGCTTCTTTGTTTGCGGGCGCTGCGATTGAGATCGGGTTAGTCCCAAATCTAGGCTCAGCTGCAAAGGTTGGGAGCACGCCACGTCCAGCGGCGGTCGCCGTCATGCCCACCATGTCCTGCTGCGCGGCCTGCATTGAGAAGTGGCCCACCGCTCCCAGATGGCCGGAGTTGTTGACGGTCACCACACCAAAGCCTACCGTTTTGGCCTTCTCGATGGCGATGTCCATGAAACGGCGGCCCAAGACCACGCCCAGACCTCTGTCGGCATTGATGACAGCCGTGCCCGGAGTCTCGCGCTCGATCTTCCAGTCAGGCATGGGGTTTACCCTGCCGCTGGTGTACTGCTCGATGTAGGAACGCAGCATATTGGAGACGCCGTGGGTCTCCACGCCGCGAAGGTCGGTCATGGTGAGAACGTCGGCGGCTTCAATCGAGTCACTCTGCGAGTTACCCATCTTCTCGAAGACGGCCTTAATCACGTCGTGAAGCGATTCGTGAGAAACCCTGACCTCATCTTCTTTCGGTACCTTAAAGCGCTCCAGCATGATGCTCCTCCTATTGGGCTACTACATTCTTATACAGCCGATAACGGTCGTCGGCCACGTTCGCACAGAGATAATTAACTATGCAATTATTGACAAATCAATCACTTTTAACATGCCACAAATGGCCCTAAATCGACAGTTTGCCATGATCGATACCGCGCCCTTTAGACCCATGTCGTCGGATGCGAACCAATTCTAGCAAAAGCTTCCGTTATGCGCATCTCTACCTACGCCGGCGGTTTACGGCAACGATAACTGGTGCCGAATTTCCTCTGTGCCTCTTCGCTGTTACATTTAAAGCCCCTTCCCTACGGCGTTTTCCCCTACTTGCCTAAGACAAGGCTCTCCAAGGCTTGCGGCTGTGGCAATTACCCACTAACATTAGGGGCAATATGGTAGAAGCAAAAATCGAATTCACAAGAATATTCAAGCTGCAACCGGAAGCAGTAGGCCAGCCAGGCAAACGGACCTTTCGTATTCTGGCAGACAGTGAGAGCAGCACCGCCAGCCTATGGCTGGAAAAAGAGCAGCTAATGCAGCTTGCTGTCGGTGTCCAGCAGCTTCTCACCACGCTTTCCGAAGATACCAGCACTGACCGCTCTCCTTCCGACAATGAGGCGCCTGGTCTGACTCGGCTCGATTTCAGAGTGGGAAAGTTGGTGTTTGGTCACGACGGCACCAACGGGTATTTCATTATCGATGCCCACGACCTGGAAGATGAGGACGAAGACGAGGCCACGGTGCGACTGTGGGCAACCCGAAGCCAGATGGCGACATTTGCTGAAGAAGCCCTGAAGGCTTGCGCGGCGGGCCGACCAATTTGTCCTCTCTGCAACAGGCCTATGGATCCTGAAGGCCACGAATGCCCCCGGGTAAATGGCCACGCTAAGATAACTAGTCTAGAGTAAGCTGCATACCACTACCCGAAGGGTTATCTCAGGAATTCCGGGAATCCCTTATCGCAGCCATCTGAATTAGAAAACTTTCTTGATGAGGACGGTTTGCGCTCTCGAAGAAGTAATCTGAGGCGACTTACGCAAGACACTGACGACGAACAAGTCTTTTTACCGGAAGAGGAGGCTATTCCTCTGCTGGAGAAGAGTCCCGTAACTGGCGGCTACAGAATGCCATGGGGCTCCAACTACACCTTCCTGGTCCGCCTGGAAGCAGGTGAGGGCAAGTACCTTCAAGCCATCTACAAGCCCCGTGACGGCGAGCGACCGCTTTACGATTACCCAAATGGCACTCTTTACCTTCGTGAGCACGCTACGTTTGTGCTCAGCCAAGCGCTGGGCTGGCCCAACATACCCCACACGCTGGTAAGGGAGGGGCCCTACGGCGTCGGCTCCATGCAGCTCTACATCGACTGCGACCCGGACATCACTTACTTCGACCTCTTTGAGAAGCGTGAGGAAGATTTTCTCAAGTTTGCGCTGTTTGACGTTGTTGTGAACAATGGTGATCGCAAAGCTGGCCACTGCATTATTGGCGAGGACGAGCGTCTTTGGAGTATCGATCACGGGCTGACGTTCCACACCATATTCAAGCTGCGTACGGTGATGTTGGAGTACTGGGGCAAGCCTATCCCTGATCCGCTGATTGAAGACCTGAAGAGGTTGATGCAGAGGCTGCGTTCGTCCAGTGACAGCCTGACGGTACAGCTGTCCACCCTGATCTACACCACAGAGATTCAGGCCATGATGCAACGAGTGGACGCCTTGATTAAGGAGCCAACACTTCCTGTGATGGACCCATATCAGGATGTGCCATGGCCCTGGGTATAAAGCGAGCACGGCCATAAGGTGCTTGTCGCTCTCTTGAGCCTATGATATACTTTTGTCTTACTGGGATATTACCGATCCCATTTTATTGATAGAAAACATCCCAAGGAGACATCGTTTGGCACACGTAACCCTTCGCGAGGGCGAAGATCCAGAAGTACTACTAAAGAGATTCCAGACCACCATGCAGCGGTCTGGCATATTGCGAGAGCTCAGGAACAGGCGGTTCTTCCGCACCAAGGGAGAGCAGGCGCGACTGGACAAGCAACGCAGTCTACGCAGGATGCGCCGACGTCGCAATCGTTAGTTTTAGATGGGTTACGGCTAACCGATCTAGCTAAATAGATAGCATTTTTATTAGAACCAGGGACTTTGAATTATCAGGGTCCCTGGTTTTTTTGTGTCTACTTTTCGAGGCCATCCCCAACTATCCCTCAGGCTGTTAACATCGTGGCAAGAAATCTCTGGGGGAAAGATATGTCCAACACGGCAGCAGCAACTGATAACTTCGTCAAAGTAAACGGCATCAACATCCACTACCTGGACTGGGGTGGCGATTCGCCTCGTAATCTGCTGCTGGCGCACGGCCAGAACGGCACCGCACACAACTGGGATTTCGTTGCACAGGAGCTGCGTGACGAGTTTCGTGTCATCGCCCTGGACCAGCGCGGTCACGGCCAGTCTGACCACACCAGAGATGGTTACGCCGTCACGGCCTTCGCGGCGGATCTGGCGGAATTTGCGGTGGCGATAGGTATTGTGCCCTTCGACCTAGTGGGAGCGTCCCTCGGCGGACGGAACGGCATCTCCTATGCCGGCGACCACTCGGACCAGCTCAAGCATTTCGTAACCCTGGACTACGGCCCGGAAATGGGCAAGGACGCCGCCAAAAAGCAGGTGATCGGCATTGGACGCCGTCCTCTGGGTTGGAACGGCCACGATGAGTTCGTCGAGTACTCTTCCAAGCTCAACCCAAGAGCCTCCCTGGCATACCTGCGCAACCAGGCACAGCACGGTCTCAGGCTCAACTACGCGGGGAAACTTGTGCCCATGCACGACCCCAACATGTTCTGGATAAACGGTGGCTTTGGCGTGCGCGAGGTGCCGCACCTGTGGGAGCAGTGGGCCAAGATTCGGTGTCCCATTCTGGAGCTAAAAGGGCAACACAGCGACTTTCTGTTGCCGGAGATCGTGGCACGAATGCAGGAGATGCAGCCGTCCATGCAGTTCCTGGAGGTTCCTGATTCCGGTCATCCCATTCCAGCAGACAACCCCGATTTTCTTCTGCGAGAACTGCGCCGCTTCCTAGTCGATTAGGCTGTCTGGCAAAGAGCCGGGAAGAGGACTGGGAAGGGCCAATCCTAACCCATGCTTTCTGGAATCGTTTTCTAAATTAGAGAGACGATCTATATTCACCTCTCTAATTTATTCAGAGACAATTCCAGACGCCAGACGAAGAAGGGGACCCTCGTGAGAATCAAATATTTCGACAAGAGACATGGACGCATTCAGATTGCAGTAGCCGCAACGCTGCTGGTCTCGTTAGTCGCGACGGCATGCAGTATTGGGCAGCCAAGCCAAGGTCAAACTGGCATCGCACCTGTGGCTACAGGCGCAGCCGCTGCTTTGAGCCCGGCAGGTAACCCGATAGAGCCGACCCAGGTAGCAAATAAAGCGATCCATCAGGCAGCAAATACCGTCATAACGCCGTCCGAAACCTCTGCTTCCGCTTCCACCGCTGTAGAAGCGCCTTCACCTGCGGCCTTCGTGGACGCCTCTGACAACACGCCTGTGGCAGATCCCGTAATGCTGGCTCCTCTGGCCGAGGAACTCACCACGCCAGAGGCTGTGAAAATTCTGACGCCTTCGATCGTGCAAGTGGTCACCGAGACACTGTCCATGAACATGTTCAATCAGCCTATACCCAATAGAGGCGTCGGCACAGGCATCGTGTTGAACACCGAGGGCCACGTATTGACCAATAACCACGTAGTAGACGGTGCCCAGCGAATCACCGTCATATTTGCCGACGGTGACAGCAGGGTGGCGGAGATCGTCGGACGCGACTTCCAGACCGACCTGGCTGTAATTCAGGTTGAGCCGGATGGATTAGCGCTCAGGCCTGTAAAGCTAGGTGTGTCCGCTGAACTCCAGGTCGGCGAGGATGTTATCGCCATTGGTCACGCATTAGGTCTAGCCGGAGGCCCCACGGTGAGCAAGGGTGTCGTCAGCGCCCTGGGCCGGTCCATCGACACCGATGCTTCTACCACCATCGTTGATCTAATCCAGACAGACGCCGAGATCAATCCCGGCAACAGCGGCGGCGCGCTGGCTAACAGCAGAGCAGAGGTTATCGGCATTAATACGGCCATCATCCAGTCAGGACGGGGCATCGGCTTCGCCATCAACATAGATGACGCCAAGCTAGTCCTGACTCAGCTCATGGATAAGGGCTACGTAGACCGCGGATTCGTAGGCATCTCGCCAATCAACGTAACGCCGGGCTGGCCAGTCGTTTCGACCTGCCAGCAACGGAAGGCATTCTGATAGGACGAATCCTCGCAGGCACTGCAGCCGCCGACGTCGGGCTGCAGGTAGAGGACATTATCGTGAACCTGGGAGACACTCCCATCCGAAACACAGGCGAGCTTTCCAAGTTCCTCATCAGCCATCGTCCAGGCGAGACCATAGCGATCGTCTTTTACCGCAACACCATCGAAATGACTACAAACCTAACCCTAGGCGGCCGTCCTTAGTTTTGGATTTGTTTTGCATAATGGGCTGAGGGCGTGGAAAGTGGCTTTTCTTTGTTTTGCATAACAAGCTACGGCCGTGGATGGCAGCTTTGTTTTGAAGCATACGGAATGAGACGGTCTGACTATTCCCCAAGGCATTGGGTCGAGGGCGCTAGCTAGCAGTTCTTTAGCTCTCCCTCGCCTAAGTCCTAGCCCGCAGCTCTATATACAAAATACAAAAGGCGACTAATGGTCGTGCCAGTCGTCGTTGCGCTGGCCGGAGGCGTACTCGGCGGTGCGGCTGTCTAGCTCTTCTGGCGTGACCATGCCCTTTTCGAGCAGCAGTCGCTCGAGAGAGGCAAGCCAGCGCTCGTAGTAGGTGGACGAGGCGCCTGTGCGCTCGGCCTCGGCGATCTCCTCAGCCAAACGGCCCTGGAACTCGCTCCATTCGTACTGCTTATCTTCATTGAGGGCTACAGCCATGCCGAAGGCGCGGCCCTCCCACGGAGCCTCGAAAACTAACTCGCCATTGGAGCGCGGTAGAGCAATGCTGTCTTCCATGTTAGCGATACGGATGTCAGTTGACTCGTTCATCTGAAGTCCTCGTCGTAGCGGGTCCTGGTGGATTATGAGTCTTAATTCCGAAAATTGATGTACTGAAGCGGCTGGCTCAGGTTCAATTCTTTGATGAAATTGATCGTGTTCTGAAGGTCATCTCGGTTCTTCCCTGATACGCGAAGCTCGTTGCCCTGAATACGGACCTGGACCTTCAGTTTCTCGTCCCTGACGGCCTTGCTTATCTTCTTCCCAAGCTCAGTGTCGATCCCTTGCTTGATTGTGACGCTCTCCCTGAGGCTTCTGCCGGACGCGTCTTCAGGCTCCTGAAATTCGAAGGCCCCCTGGTCGACTTTTCGCTGAGTGAGGTACTTCCGAAGCAGGTCCTGCACCTGTTGCAGCTTCATGTTGTCGTCAGCCAAGATAGTGAGGGCGTCAT
>CAUZQF010000036.1:0-13115 GCA_963581905.1 Dehalococcoidia bacterium | reverse complement strand
GCTTGCCGTATAGCTCCGCCAGTGCACCGATCTTGCGCAGCGCGGTCACGCCATCCAAGACCATGCTTTCAGGCTGGAGTACATCGTAGACGTCTTCCTGACACATCCAAAGGAACTCGTGCAGCCCCGTGTTGTTCTCGCCACCAGCTATAGGCATCTCAACAATCTTGTTGAGTTCTGCCAACCTGTCGAACTGGAATCTTGGCAGAGGCTCTTCCAACCAGTAGCAATTTAGGCCTTCAAGCTCTTTGGCAGTCTCGGCCGCTCTACGAAAATCCCACTGAATACCAGGTTGCCACGTGCCACTGGACTGGGCCTGGTTGCCATCCACCATGATTTCCATGGCGTCGCCGACGGCTTCACGCACAGTCTCTACCAGGCGAATGTCCTCAGCTAATGTCTGATGGTGGGCCCTAATCTTCAGAGCCTTCCAGCCTTCCTCCATTAGCTTGACCGCCATCTCCGCTCGCTCCTCTGGCGTGGATAGCAAAATCAGACTGGCGTAGGGCACCACCTTGTCGCGGCCGCCGCCCCACAGCTTGTAAAGGGGCTGTCCAGAGGCCTTTCCTATAAGGTCCCACAGGGCAATGTCGATGCCAGCGGTTCCCTGATAAGGTAGGCCTGAGGCGTAATATCGCAGCACGTGGGAGTGCCGTTCTACGTCGAAAGGGTCCTCTCCCAAGAGGCGTTCTTTCACGGCCGGAATGAGGGCAGGGGATACACCTGGTCCTATGCCTATCAGCCCCTGGTCCGTATGGACTTCAACGAAGGAGCCGCCACCTATGGTTCGCGACCACATTGTGCCTGGATTCCAGGCCGCCTCCATCTCGCCGACGGTTTCAACCAGTCTCAATGGCACCGATACTACGTCTGTGATTTTCAGCCTGGGATTGGTAGTCATACACGCCTCCCAAATGGACAGAAATAGTGTGAATGACGGTAGTCTAGAGGTGGCGCTGGGACATGTCAATTACGGGTAAGGTATGCCCAACAAAGGGTGATTGATCACGCAGATGGCCGTGACTTATTCTTGAAAATTAGCGAACTTAACCGGATAACTTCATGTTTAAGTTTTTTATATATTTATTGGGGAAAGCAGCCAATAAGGCCGTGCAAACCTATTGCTATATAAAACTGCTTAGGGGCCTCGTCTGGCCATGGCTTTTAGAAGTGACCTTGTTCGACGCCTGGGAATTCCCCATCGAATAATACCTGCTATGAAGCCAGTTCCCCAGCAAATATGCAGCGTAATAAGCACTAAAGACATGGAGATCTGGTATCGCCGTATATGGGTTATTCTTCTGGATGTTACTAACGAGTGCAGAATGTAAAATGCCGGCGCGACAATTCCTGAAGGCCACGAATAGAGAGCGAACAGGCCAGATATCATTAGCATTAGTACTACGCCCGGCGCTGCAAGCTGGGAAGGCCTGAGCGCGTCTGGCTGGCGCTTGATCGCCCTCGCCATGCCATAGCCGTAGCCGACGTACGTCTTGATAAAGCTGGGAATAGAGCCTCGAACCCTGTACGACGATCTGAGGGAAGGGGAGTAGAAGGCTTTTCCACGCATCCGCCTCAGCCTCAAGCTCAAGTCGTAGTTTTCGTCGTATGCCAGGTCGCCATCAAACCCGCCCAGAGACTCCAGGGTTTCCCGCCACCATGCCCCGAGGTAGATACCAACAACCCACTTCTCTTTTTGGGCATTTCGGAGCCTGGCGTCGCCAATGGCGTATGGCGAGTTTGTGGCCAGCGCCACCGCCCTGGTAAGGTAGCTGGCGCCTGTAGCCCGCTGCGGTCCGCCTACGTTTAACGCGTCTGTCGTGCAGAGCAGCTTGACGGCCCTGCTTATGTAGTCGGACTCCATCACCGAGCGAGCGTCGGCCCTTATAATCACGCCACCTTGGGCTGCATCAAGTCCCATGTTAAGCGAAACAGATACCAGCTTCTTGGGGTTGACCAGAAGCCTTATAAACGAGTGCCTGTTAGCGTAGCTTCGCACCAGGTCTGGAGAAGCGTCGGTGCTCATCGAGTCAACTACTATGATCTCCACCTGCCCAGAAGGGTAATCGTTGGCCAAAATAGCGTTAATGCACCGGGAGATATCTTTTTCCGCATTGCGCATGGGCAGAATAACCGTAACAGACACAGTCTCAGTCGCTATGGTAGATTCGGGGCTGTTGACGAGGTCCCTAAGCATGGCTGGTGTGCCTAGCAGTCTGGTTGGCTATTTCCAAGGATTTGAGATTCACGATGGCAGGTCCAATCGCTTTCTAAATCCGGTGACCCGTTTCACCCTGCTGTGCCTGCCTACTACGATGGCTGCCGAAAGCCATATCAGCGACTGGTAGTCTGATGACAGCGCAACGGCCAGTGTCAGGCCAAATACCCATACGGCCGACTGTCGGTCCAGATGTAAGAGCCGCACTGCTTTGATCCGCAAGAACAAGGTGAAGCTACACCACAGCAGACCTGTCACACCACCATTGAACCAGCCGTATCCAGATGTTGACTCTGCAAGAAATGCGGCTGTGCCTGTCGGTATCCAGTTTTTGGCTACTGTGGCTGCGAGAAGAGAGCCGTTGAACAGCAGAAGACCGACCAGAAGCAGTGCCGCCAATACAAGCCCAAGGCCTATGGTCCTCAAACCAATGTTGTCGTGGCCCTCCTTCAGCGACCAGGCCGCCAAGAACAGAAATGCCGTAACGACCATTACAACAAATAGTCCAGACGTCAGCACCAGCGAAAGGGCTGCGACGGGCAGCGCCAGTGCGGCCCAGCGAACAGTGCTAGGAGGAAAGCCTGTACTAAGCCCAGCCAGCAGAGATATGACAAGCAATACCGGTAGAACGGCGCTTTCGCCCAGTCCAGCGGTGTCAATGCCAAGAACCATGGCCGCCAGAATCAGCCCGGAGGCCGTAGCGCTGACCAGGAAAGTCACGCGGCTTAGACGGCGTAGGTAATTCGTCTAGGAGACCAACGACGCCACCATCAGGAAGGTGATCAGTCCGGCCAGTGTTTGAGCAATTCCGGTGGCACCAGCAAGTGATCCAGAAGACAGCGCCTGCGTGGCCGACCAGCCAAAGATTCCAGCAATAAGCAGCGCCCCTGAAGCCACCGAATTGGGAATAGGCAAGCGATAGCCTATCCGTGCCGCCACGATTACCCACATAGCTGTAACTACTACGGCGGAGGCAATGCAAGCGGGCGAGGAAAACCCGATGCCGAACACCAGTGGACTAAGAGTGTCGGCATAGAATTCTAACAATAACAGCGCCACCGACGCCACGGCGAGCGAACCAAATGCGACTGATGGCTTCGCAGCTATGCTTCTGCCTATGCCGACCGCTTTTGCTGCCTCTATGGTGCCCCGTTGAGATATAGTCAAACTCGTCCGCTCCACATGTATTGATGGCTTTAAAGTTGCCGCCTGGATGAGCCGATCACTGTATTGCCAATCCCTATACATATGGACGAAATAACTTTGCTTATATCACTTCAGTTTTGCTATATAGCCTGGAATTATTGAGGCGTATTAAAGAGGAAGTGCCAGAGGTGTTGCCGAAGTCTGCCTGCGACCTGAGGCTTAACTGGTGCCACAATCCAGTGTTCCATGATTTTTCAAGTCAAAGGCCTGTTTGCTGCTGTAAACGCAAGAAGACTCGCCCGCCTTGTACTTCAGGCTGACAGTATTCGTCCTGCATATGGATTGGAAGTATCGACGGCTTTCGTGGGAATTAGCTGCTCGCTCACTGCCAGAACAGGAAGAGCGGGACTCTCCATAGCCAGGTTCTCTGAAGTTTGCCGGCACCCATAATACAGCGGCTGGGCAATCCGGTAGGGCTGCCGTTGGCTCGCAAGAATATACTTCTGGTAGGCCTCTTGATCGAACCCTTCGACGTCGAAAGTGCCGGCCGCAGACCTGAATAGGTCGAGACGCAGCATGGTGGCCCTGCCAATCATACCAATGGGATCGAAACAGTCCAGCCGAATTCACTTGTGCTGGCCGTCAGCCATGGCAACCTCGTGGTAGTCACAATAGGTGATGTCAGTCAGTCCCTTTTACAGGGGCTCCACGCATTCCGACAACATTCGCGGATGAAGGGCTTCGTCAGGGCCCAGGCTGGTGAAATACTTGCCTCTAGCCCTCTGCATGCCCTGCTCGCAGGCTACGGAATTACCTCATACTCATCGGATGAGAAATCCTGTAATAGGACGCTATAGACAGCCCCATCCAAGGTGTCAGCAGAATTATGTGAGCATATGACGATTGATACAAGCACTATGTGCGACTCTCCATGACGTGGATGATCTCCACAAACGACAGAATGCCATCAGCGCTGGCAAGCTAACTGCGTCCGGCTAAATAGCCTTGGCAGCCGTCACCTGTACAGCAGCACGACACAAAATCGGCCCAACTTATGCCCAGGATTAATCGAGAAAGCTCTGTCGTTCTCGTTTGGCCCAGGGTATAAGTTGGCCTTGAGAGCACGGAGACACAGTGCGGGAAGGGTGTGGATTTGGCAGGGAGTACGGGGGTGTTTTCGGGCTGGTTACCTGAAGCGGAAGGTTTTTACAGCCACAATTGCGGTGCCTGCTAACCAGCCAGCGAGGATCAAAAGCTGGACAGGAAATTCGGTTAGCGGCTTGGCTTCCAAGATAACTCCGCGAAATGCCTCCAACATGGGCGCCAGCGGTAGGTACTCCACGACGGTGCGAAGGATAAAGGGTAAGTTATCTGTGGGAAAGAACACGCCTGAAAAAAACATGAGGGGCAGTACTACTGCGTTTCCCAGTCCGCTAGCTGCGGACACTGTCTTGGCGTAGGAACCGACAATAAAGCCCAGGTTAAGGAAAATCAGGTTTCCAACCAATACAAGTAGGCCTATGACAAAGAGGTTGCCTTCCACCGACGCTCCGAAGACTAAGGCTCCCACAGACAAGATGATAGCGGCCTGAATCAGCGCAAGCACCAGGTACGCCAGCACCTGAGCCGTGAAGAACGTCCTGACACTAAGAGGAGTTGCCAGAATGCGCGTGAGTATCTTTTTCTCGCGGTAGGACGAGAGCGCGGTGGCTAGGCCAATGACGGAGAAGCTCATGACTCCCCAAATTGCCAGCCCTGGCAAAACGAAGTCTAGGAAATTCACCCTGTGAATGGCAACGCCCTGGACTTCTAACGCTAACTGCCTGGGAGCGTTCGTCAATTCCAGGTTGGCCTGGTCGATAAACCTCTGTACCAGCACTAGAACCACATCACCAACAGGGCTGGAGTCGTCATAAACCACGGTTATCCTTGCGGGAGGTCTGTTGCTAGCTGTCGCTATAAGGCCCTCTGGAATTATCAGAAGGTAGGGTAGATCGCCCTCTTTTACCTCATCATAAGCCAGTAATTCGTCATTCCTCTCTGTAACCCTTAGGCCGTCCACCTGATTAAGGCCCGAGATCAGTTGACGCGACATGTCGTCCTGCGCATTGTCTATGACCGCGATAGATGTGGTCGAGTCGCTGTCGCGAAAGAAGAGGCCGAACACTACCACAAAGATTAGGGGGAAGGCCAACGCCCAGAAAAGCGACTGCCGATTCCGCGTAATCATCTTCAGGTTGGCGACTGTCAAATGAAAAATGAGCATATATCTAGATTTTCAGCACAGACCAAAGGATTCGATTCAACATCAATCCCTCAGACCACGGCCGGTCAGCGACAAGAATACGTCCTCCAGGTTGGATGAGATCACTTCAAGGTGCTTCACGGAGCAGCCCGTTTCACTAGACCAAGCCATTATATTCGATACCGTCATGGCGGCGTCCGAGGTCCGCATGCGGACTGTGGTATCGTCGGCGCTCTCGATGTTCTGCACGTCAGCCATGGCTTCCAGTGGACCTAAGTCATTCCCTACGTCCGTGACAATCTTGACCTCAAAAGGGAAGGGCAACGACCTTATCAAGTTCTCAGGTGTATCCATCGCCACAATCTGCCCATTGTCCATAATGGCTATGCGATGGCAAAGGAATTCTGCCTCCTCCATGTAGTGGGTCGTGAGCACCACCGTGCGTCCTTCAGAATTGATCGCCTGGATAAGCTCCCACAAATTCCTACGCGCCTGTGGATCAAGTCCTGTGGTGGGCTCGTCGAGGATTATCAGCTCAGGCTCGTTTATCAGGGTGGCGGCTATAGTAAATCTCTGCTGCTGACCGCCAGAGAGGGCGTTGACCCTGCTCTTGCCTTTATCCCGAAGTCCCACACGCTCCAACAGATCTTGGATGGATGCGCTTTTCTTATAGAAACGAGCAAAGAGGTTGAGAATTTCTTCCAGAGTCAGGTAATCGAAATATGCCGACGCCTGAAGTTGCACTCCAATGCGCTGCTTAACGTTTTCGGATTCGGCCTGCGTATCCATGCCGAGCACCGAGGTTCGCCCGCCGGTCGGACTAATCAGGCCTTCAATGCATTCCAGGGTTGTGGTCTTGCCAGCCCCGTTCGGACCCAATATTCCGAATATCTCGCCTCTTTTGACGCTGAACGAGACTCCATCAACGGCCCGGATGTCGCCGTAGTTCTTCATCAGGCCTTCCACATCAATTACTACGTCACTGGATGACGATAACGCCATTGCCACTCCTGATGCCACGGTATGATACTCCATCTGACGTCCTGATTCAGGCAAACAAGGCAAAACACGTCAATGCCCCATTCTATGGGGTCTGTTTGGCAGGCAAGCTGTTGTCCAGCCCAATCACCATTTACTATCAATCCACGAGCTGCTTGGCTAAATCCGCAGGATCCGTAACCGGCAAATTACATACGTAGTTCTCGCAAACGTAAGCCGTCGGCTGCCCATCAATCATGGACCGGTTTTCAAGAAGAGGTATGCCCTGTGCAGACAGAATGTTGTCGTCAGCGTTGACGCCAATCACGACTCGATTGGGGAGCTGATGCCTGAAAATCTCCCGGCGAAGGCCGTCTGTTTTTTGATCGCCATCAGACCCAATAATCACGATCTCCTTGGGAGTGGACAAGAGAAAATCCAGATCACATAACCAGTTTCCTGCCCCAGATGGATAGCTTGTCATCACGTCACGCACCGAGTCTAACCCTGCTTCTGCTTTGTCTTTGAGCGTGTTGTCTCCGGTGATCAGAGCGAGTCGCAGCATCACCCCAGAGGCCATCGAACTGCCCGACGGAATGGCGTTGTCGGAGAAGTCTCGTGGCCTAACAATCAAGGCTTCGTGGTCGTTTCCGGTGTCGTAAAATTGGCCCGTGGAGTCGTCCCAAAACAGCGCCACCATGTCCTGGCCTAGCTTTATGGCCTCCGAGAGCCACCTTTGTCCAAACGTGGCTTCGTGAAGGGCTAAAAGGCCATCTATAAGGAATGCATAGTCCTCTAAATAGCCGTTTAGTTTAGCTATACCTTGGCCGACACTACCATCCTCACTTGCCTTGTAAGTGCGGAGCAACCTGCCATCCTTAACCATGCGGTCCAAAAGGAAATTCGCGTTTTGTTTAGCTATTGCAATGTAGTCTGAATTACCCAAAACGGCACCGGCCTCCGAAAACGCCCTCAGCATCATGCCATTCCATGATGTGAGCACCTTATCGTCTCGCTGGGGAGCTACTCGCCGAGAGCGCGCTTCGAGCAGTTTGCTCTTGGCGGTAACAACGAGTTCGTCAAATTTTTCGAGGCTTATTTCTTCGTCAGCGGCCAGAGTTGCACCGTTAATTACAACGTGCAAAATGTTCTTTCCCTCGAAGTTACCATGGGGGGTCACGCCGTAATATCTGTTGACTATCTCGCCATCTTCTTCTCCCAAAATAGCCGAGACGTCTGACGGTAGCCATACGAAGAACTTGCCCTCAACTCCCTCGCTATCCGCATCCTGAGCCGAATAAAATCCGCCTTCTGGTGAGGTCATTTCACGGGTCACGTAAGCCAGAGTCTCCTCGACTATTTTCCTGTACTTCGGCTTCTCAGTTATCTGGTAGGCGTGCAGATAAAGTTGCACGAGCAGTGCGTTGTCGTAGAGCATTTTCTCGAAGTGAGGCACGAGCCAGTAAGTGTCTGTGGAATACCGGTGGAACCCGCCACCTATCTGGTCGTATATGCCGCCGGCAGCCATTCGCTCCAAGGTAAGCTCTACCATGTCTAGGGCTTCGGCATTCTGGGTGCGCAGGTGATATCGCAGCAGGAATTCGTACATCATGGGCTGGGGAAACTTGGGCTGGATACCTATGCCGCCATACCTGTCGTCGAAATCGCTGGCGATGCCTTTGAAGGCCTGGTCCAGCACACCTTCGTTGAGTGGCATTCCGTTGCCAGTGTTTACCGCGGCCATCTGCTCCATACGCTCGATGAGTTGCCCCGTGGTCTGGGTTACATTTTCCCTGTCGTTGGCGTAGGCCTCGGCCAGCGCAGACAGAACTCGCGGAAAAGCAGGCATTCCACCCCTGTCCTCCGGCGGGAAATAGGTCCCGCCATAGAAGGGCTTTCCGTCAGGGGTCAGGAAAACGGTCATAGGCCAACCGCCGTGACCAGTCAGAGCCTGGACGGCAGTCATATAGATGGAGTCGATGTCCGGTCGCTCCTCGCGATCCACCTTAATGCTCACGAAGGAGTCGTTCATCAGCGCCGCAATCTGCGGGTTCTCAAAGGACTCCCTCTCCATAACGTGGCACCAGTGGCAGGCGGAGTAACCTACGCTGAGCAGAATAGGTTTGTCCTCAGCCTTCGCTGCGTCCAGCGCCTCTTGTCCCCAGGGGTACCAGTTTACGGGGTTATTGGCATGCTGCAGAAGGTAGGGACTGGTCTCGTTGGCAAGTCGGTTGGGCATGGGTTGACGCATCCTCTCGCGATGGTGTTAACAGTAATTTAGGCGAAGCCCAGGGGAAGACAGCATCCCTCAGATTCCAGTTAATTCCAGAGTAGTAACCTCCAGAGTTTCCATGTCGGCTACTCTGATGGCATGATTGTTTGTGTCCGCTATATAGATCTTTCCGTTGGCGATGCTGAGCCCGCCTGGCTCATGGAATTTAGCATTTTCAGCGGCACCATCTGTAACTCCGGCGACTCCAGACCCAATCAGTCCAGATGCCTCTCTAGTGAATGGGTCGATCTTCTTGATCCTGTTGTTATAGGTGTCCGCTATGTACAGGATACCGTCCAGTATATCGATACCTATGGGATGCTGGAGGCGCACGTCCTCGCCAACGCCGTCCACGTCGCCGAACTCGAACAGGTGTAGCCCTACTATAGTCTCCACGTTGCCCGCGCGATCCAGGTCGGCAGCTCGCACGGCACTGGTCTCGCTATCGGTGAAGTAGAGCTTCTTGCTGTCAGTGGTTATGCCGCTGGGCTGAGCCAGCGCCGCCTCCGCCAGGACGCCATCCACGATGCGCTCGCGGCCGCTTCCGGCGTATGGACGCGCCTCGCTCGTGGCCAGGTTCAGGCTCCAAAGCTGGTGAAAGCCCGCCATGGCTATATACAGGACCCCTTCGTGCTGGATCAGGTCCCATGGAGAGTTAAGCTGAATCTGCGCAGCATCGCCTCCCGGATGTAACTTTGGTGCCTGCTCGCCGGTGCCTGCAATGGTCTTTACGTCGCCGGTGGACAGGTCAACCGCTCGGATAGCGTGGTTCTTCGTGTCGGCCACATAAAGCGTGTTGCCGTCCAGCGCGACCCCTTGAGGATCAGCAAACCGGGCCTCGTCCGCGCTGCCATCCTTTAATCCTTCATCGCCAGAGCCTATGACCTGTTTTACTCTGCCCTGGAGAGTGGCAATCAAGATGCGATTGTGATTCGAGTCGGAAATGATGAGGCGACCAGAGGCTGGGTCGGCTAGAACCTTGCCCGGAAAAGACAAAGCTCGCTGCAATTCCTTATCTCTCTCCAGGTGATAGGTTATAGGTTCCGATTTGAGCATGCCGGCAGCATCGAACTCGGCGACCATATCTCCTAAAAGCTTATCGAAACCTTCAACGTCTAGCTCCCCTTCATGCTTGCCAATTATCTTTCCCTTGGGGTCCACGAACATGAGCGTAGGCCAAGCACGCACACCATACTGCTTCCAAATCTCGAAATCGCAGTCGTTAACAACCGGGTGTTCGATCTCGTAGCGCAGAACAGCCTTGCGCACATTGGCAGTGTCCTTCTCGGCGGTGAATTTTGCCGAGTGGACGCCTATGACAGTCATCTGGTCCTGATATTTCTGTTCCAGTTTCCGCAACTGCGGAAGCACGTGCATGCAGTTAATTCAGCAGTAGGTCCAGAAATCCAATACGACGATGCGGCCACGGAGGTCATGCATAGTGAGCGGTCCGTCCGTGTTTAGCCAGTCCAAATGGGCAGGAAAGTCAGGGGTGTCGTTCTTGCCCTCATACATTCTTGGGCTCATCAGGGAGTCTCCAATCGCGGGCGTATGCGGATACGATGCGCCGGGGATACGAGTGGGTTTATCCGCCAAGTGGACATTAATGTACAGGTTTGGAATATAGATTAAAAGTTTTGTGTGCTAGTAAGAGAGGAAGACCGGGGACGCGACTGCAGGCCTTCGCGAAACTGGGGCCGCGTTCGGGAGAGCATTCTTGGATATAACGGGCTTTAGGGCTAGGCTGGCCAAGTCTCCATATTGTAGGCCATGGTCCAGAACTGATGCTCATAGCGGGAGCTGGTAAAGAACGCCTTTCGCATAGTCTCGCGTACAGTAGGGCCTGCTTCCTCAGCGAAGCTATCAACGAGGTCGCGCCAGGCAGCGGTGCTCGCCTCCAGTATGCCGGACTGATATGACTCCACCCAGGCGTCGTACACGGGATGGCCCGGCAACGTCAACTTTGAGCCAAGTACGTGGTACGACCAGGGGCAGGGGAGAAGAGCCGCCGCTGCTTCGCCAACGCCACCTGTGGCTGCGCTGGTAATCATGTGGTTGATATAGGCCAAATTCGTAGGCGAAGGACCGACGCCGTCGACCTCCTGCTGTTCGATTTCAAGCATTTCGAACATTTTGGCATGCAAGGGCCTCTCGATGGGTGTGTTAACACGGCGGGCTAGCTTGCGAAGTGTCTCGGTGTCCGGACCCTTAGAGAGGGCTATGGACACCGTCCGGCCAAAGCCTTCGAGGTAATGATAGTCCTGCATTACGTAGTAGCGGAACTTCTCCAGCGGCAAGGTACCGGCCTGAATCTCCTGGATGAAAGGGTGATCAAATATCTTGTTCCAGAGAGGCTCGAACTCCTGCCGTAGCTCTTCAGAGAAGGAGGTCGCCATAATTCCCACCCATATTCAGATTCCCTTTGTTTAGCGCTGTTACTAGGCGCCCGTAGGCCTAGCTGAAGGCAGTGACGCGAGAATGGACTGAAGCTCATCCGCCGTCTGAGACTTCTTAACCAGAGTAAACGTGCCAACGTCCATGGCCTTCTGCACTAGATCGCCACTGTTGTCACCAACGAAGATTACCACAGGAATGGTATGGCCGCTGTCTTGAATCCCACGGAAGCACTCTAAGGCAGAGGAAGTCAGGTCCAGGAGAACGAGATCAATTTGATCAGAGGTTACCAGGGTGACTGCCTCCTCAGAAATCGAAGTGATAGTAGGCACGTATGAATCGTCGGATAAGCCAGCCTGAAACATGGAAGCCATGGACGCGTCGCCCGTGACGACGAGTAGCCTTGTCTGGGGTCCCGTCCTCAGGGAGCGAATCCATTCGTCAATATCATCTTGAAAGAACCGCCACTGATGACCGATCCAGGAGGCGGGAATGCTACCCTCTTTCAGCATCTTGTAGATGGTCATTCCTTGGTGCAAGGAGCCTTGTAAGAGGTTGTTTTGCTCTTACCTCCCCAACAAGGACGGTAGGGCAGTAATAATGGCTGTGCTGGCGAACTGACAGCCTTGATTAGCAGAGAACGCCCTGGTAGTTCTACTTCAGGGTTGATATGAGGCGAAAGAGGTGCATTCCGCGCAAATCACTGATAGCAATCGCTATGCGCCATATTATGATATTTATTTAAATTCAAGAGTGGGAGGCAATGCTGGTTATGGTCATGTGGGAATATATAAATATGGATAGGTAGAAAGCGCAGGGAGGGGGTGAGAGGATGTGGCGCCCCTGGTCGGATTCGAACCGACGACCCGCTGCTTAGAAGGCAGCCGCTCTATTCCACTGAGCTACAGGGACGCGAGGACACTTTAAGTCTATCAACGAGGTTCGGCATGGTCAAGGATGCCCCTGTGCATAAACTACGGCTGAATGGTCCTTACCCTGTGGAGCTTCGGAATCTCTCCGGACCACAGGCTGAACACTCGATCCACGGTTAGGCCGTCCATCTGAGCCAAGGTAGTGTACTTGCGCTGGATCACGGTTCCCACGGGACGGCCCAACGCAACTCCTATTGCCAGTCCCAGCACAGCAAACGGCAGTCGCTTCACTCTTCCTTTGCGGCGCTTGCCTAATATGGTGTTGGCTAGAAACACACCTATTAAGACGCCGGTTGCAAGGTTCGTGCCACAGTGAGGGGAGATCGCCATCTCTTCATCTCCGCCAGTGAGGCCCGCCAGAGCTTCAGCCACTACCTCTTGGAGCAGCTCAGTTGGAACCCTACCAACGATGATGAACCCACCTGGTGTCGAATAACCCCCTAAAGGAGGAACGATGCCTCTCTCTAGCAGAAGCGTAACTGTGGCATGCTCCAGGGCGTGATTTCTGCGGACACGACGAATTACATCCTCGAACATAAATAACTCACTCCACCAGGCTGGCTGCGCCAGCTGTATTTAAATTAGACGATAGGACAGTCACTATAGGAAGCTTCCAATCCACCCTATATGGCGTATCGATAGGGGCGAGCGACCTTATATACATTGTCCAGAGAATGCCTTTACCTGTAAACACCTCCTATATACCACAGATAAATTTCGTTCAGACCTCTTTTATCCACCAGCAGCAACAACTACCCACATTAAACTTACACACATATTAGACGTTTAAGTTAGATTGTCCAAAATTACCGCACCCCTAGATCACCACGGAAACACAGCTGCACCACGTTGCGATACCTTGATTTGAATAGATTTGAATACTTATGAATACTTAAAAAGAGATTAGAAATTATCTGAAATTAGGGTTGA
>CAUZQF010000035.1:0-13129 GCA_963581905.1 Dehalococcoidia bacterium | reverse complement strand
CTGGGCGTATCAATAGCTGTGGCCAAAGCCGCTGCAGCCAGCGAGAAGCTTCCCCTGTACACATACCTCAGTGGCGGTGGAGACGTTACGCTGCCGGTGCCAATGCTGAACATCATCAACGGTGGCAGGCACGCGGCAAACTCCACGGATTTCCAGGAATTCATGGTAATCCCAGCCGGGTTCGACACGTTTTCTGAGTCGCTACGGGCGGGTGTGGAAATCTACCACACGCTGGCCAAGATGCTCAGCGACAAAGGCCTCAGCACCAGCGTGGGTGACGAAGGTGGCTTTGCCCCTGCGCTGAAGAACAATCGCGAGGGCGCTGAGCTAATAGTGCAGGCTATCGAGAAGGCCGGTTACCAGCCGGGAGTACAGTGCTTCATCGGCTTGGACGTAGCCGCTTCGGAGCTTTATTCCAGCGAAGGGGCCGGTAAATACACCCTTCCCCTGGAGAAGGCCGAGCACTCCACCACCACCCTCATTGATATGTACGAGAACTGGCTTCAGGACTATCCCATCGTCAGTATCGAAGATGGCATCGCGGAGGACGACTGGGACGGTTGGCGCGCCATGATGGACCGGTTTGGCGATAAGGTCCAATCGGTGGGCGACGACCTCTATACCACCAGCCCTAGCCGCATTAAGAAGGGCATAGACCTCAATGCCTCTAACGCCGTTCTCATCAAGCTGAACCAGATCGGCACTGTTACCGAGACCCTGGACGCCATCAAGCTCACTCAGGACACCGGCTGGAGCGTGGTCATCAGCCACAGGTCTGGCGAAACCGAGGACACGACTATCGCAGACCTGGCAGTGGGCACCAGCGCCGGCCAGATCAAGACTGGTGCGCCAGCCCGGGGAGAGCGCACGGCCAAGTACAACCGGCTGTTGCGCATCGAAGAGGAGCTGGGAAGCAAGGCCAGATTCGCCGGCAGGGATATCTTCAGCAAGTTCCTGAGCAACTGATAAAATAGGGACCACACCTAACACACCCGCAAAAGCATCACTGGAGGTGACATTAGTGGCTACGTTTTACTCCTCTATTACCGACGAGCAGGCATATCTAATTCGGACCGCTCCCCTGTTCTTCATCGCCAGCGCCGAGCCGGCATTTTAGGGACAGGGCCAGACGGCCAGGGCCCCGTTAACGTCTCCCCCAAGGGCGGCGTTCCCCTGCACATTCTCGACAAGAATCGGGTGGCTTTTCTCGACTATGTCGGCAGTGGCAACGAGACAGCCCGGCACTCGTCCCTGGGAGGTCCCATTACCGTGATGATCGGCTCCTTCGACGCTGAGAACGCCGCCATCGTCAGGCTATATGGCCACGCTACCGTCACGCCACTGGACGATTCGCCCCTCGCAAGCCTGCTTCTTGGCAGTCAAGCCGACGGTATAGCCCTGCCCCAGCGTCAGGCAATCGAGGTCACTATCAACCAGACCGTCACCAGTTGCGGATTCGGCGTGCCAGTCATGGACTTCGTCAAAAACCGCACCACGACTGAGCGAGGCCGCAAGTACAAGGACGGCACGCCGCCACGGGCCACGGTTTCCTAAGCGGCCTTCCTCGCCTTTCTTCCACTCGAATACCTTTGTCTTCCATTGGATAATAAAAATGACGAAAATTTACACAATTGCTAACGACTTCGTGGAGCGATTTGCTGCCCAGAATCCGGTAAGTGCCACAGGTATGGGAGTGCCCGGTCACGACGACCGCATGTCCGATTATTCGCCGCACGGTGCTGACGCCAACGCGGGCCTAGCTCGCGAGACCGTCGCCGCTCTGGAGGCCGCCGAGCCGGAGAACGAGCGCGATCGCATCGCCAAGGACGTCATGCTGGACGACCTGCGCACTAATCTCGACGCCTACGACGCGGGCGAGCATCTGCGCAACTTGCGTGTGCTGGGGAGCCCTCTCCAGGGCCTACGCATGACCTTCGACCTGATGCCGCGAGACACCGAAGAGCAGTGGAGCAACATCGCCTCACGCCTGAACCTGGTGCCCGAGGGACTGGCTGGCTACCGCCGTACGCTGGACGAGGGCCTCAGCAAGGGCACTGCCAGCAGCAAGCGTCAGGCTTCAGAATGCGCCAAGCAGGCCCAGACGTGGAGCGGAGCCAACGGCCAACCGTCTTTCTTCCACGGCCTTCTGGATAATTTCGAATCGTCAGGCATCTCAAATTCTGCGATGCGTAAGGACATTGAGACTGGGGCCAAGGCGGCGGCGCAGGCCTTTTCCGAGATGGGCGTGTACTTAACCAGCGAGTACCTGCCCAAGGCTGACGCCCGTGACCCCGTCGGCAAAGAGCGGTACGCCCTGTCGTCCCGCGCCTTCAACGGCATCGACCTCGATTTAGAGGACACCTACGCATGGAGCTGGGAGCAGCTTCGCTGGGTCGAGAGCGAGATGGCCAAAACGGCGGACAAGATCCTGCCCGGCGGCTCGGTTGAGGACGCCAAAGCCCTGCTGGAGAGCGACCCTGACCGCGCCATAGAAGGCGTAGACCAGTTCCAGCAGTGGATGCAGGACCTGCAGGACCGAACTATCGAGGAGCTAAACGGCACTCACTTCGACATTGCCGAACCTATCAAGAAGATCGAAGCCATGATCGCGCCACCGGGCGGAGCGTTGGCCATGTACTACACAGGCCCCTCCGAAGACTTCAGTCGGCCTGGGCGCACCTGGTACCCGACTGGAGGCAAGACGCGCTTCCCTCTGTGGGGCGAGGTTTCCATTGCGTACCACGAGGGCGTGCCGGGGCATCACTTCGAGCGGGCCACGGCCAAGTACCTGACCTCTGAGCTGTCGCGATTCCAGTCTGTCATGGGCGGCAGGTCGGGCTACGTCGAGGGCTGGGGACTTTACGCCGAGCGCCTGATGGCGGAGCTGGGCTACATGGAGAACCCGGACTACTATCTCGGCATGCTGAGGGCTCAGGCCCTGCGCAGCGTCCGCGTCATCATCGACATTGGCATGCACCTGGAAATGCCAATTCCCTCCGATTCGGACTTTCATCCCGGCGAGGTCTGGAATCCTGAGTTGGGGCTGACGTTCATTCAGCAGCGTAGTCACTTCCCGTCGGACTTCGTGGCCAGCGAGATAGACCGCTACCTGGGCATGCCCGGTCAAGCTATCTCGTACAAGGTCGGCGAACGCGAGTGGCTTTCAGCACGTAGCGACTCCGAACGCCAAAAAGGCTCCGACTTCGTATTGAAAGACTTCCACACCCGCGCCCTCAACCTCGGTCCCATGGGCTTAGGCCAGATGCGAAAAGAGATGGCCGGGATTTAAGGGGTCTGCTGGCTGCGCCATTCGGCCAGGGCCTGGCGCACCTTTTCCGCGTTGGGGTCTTCGATCTGCTCGTAGATTTTCAGGGCGGCTTCGCCCTTTTCGATGGCTTCGCCAATCTCCCCCAACTTGACTTGCTCAACTGCCCAGTTATAGAGCGCGTTCCCTTCACCCCGGCGATTCCCTGCCCCGTGTGCGATCTCAATCTGCATCTGGTAATTCTCAATGGCCCTGGTGTGATTACCGAGATCGGCGTAGGCAAGACCAATATTACCTAAGGCGTTTCCCTCCCCAAAGGCGTCACATATGTCTCGTGTGATCTTAAGCTGCCGTTCACAGAAATCTATCGCCTGTTGGGGTTTTCCTAGTTGACGATGAGCTATGACCAAATTGCCCAATGCGCTACCTTCACCACGGCGATCACCTTCCCTTTTATTTATCTCCAGCCCTAGTTCCAAGTATTCTATGGCCGTCTGGGGATTTCTTAACTCCAAGTACGCACTCCCCAAGTTACTCATGTGTACGGCCTCAGAGCCCTCGTCTCCCAACCGTTTGGCGGACGCAGAAGCCAATATTAGCCAGTCAATTCGTTCCCCTGGGAGTTGCCGTAATCCCAAAAGCGCATCCCTGCCAGCGTACAGGCTGCAAAGTAAGGCGGCATCGTTATCACTCAAATGAAATTTAGCCGCCCACATCTGCCCCGCCCTTATGTTCTGCGACTCGGCGTCGAATACCGCTAGGCTGATTAATGTATCTTCGCCGCCTTGAAGATACAGAGCGCCCGCAACACCAAGAACATCTCGGAAATGGGTGGAGTGCCGGAGGGCAATTTCGTACAACCGCTTTTCTTCGGCTTTTTCACTTGGCTCAGCACCACTGTAGCCGAAGGCGTTGCGGGCGACGGGCCACTTCAGGTCGTGCAAACGGAAGCGGCCAGTCTGAGGGTCGTGTAGCAGTAGGGTGCGATTTTCCAGGTAGCTCAGATCCTGTTCCGCTTGCTCCGGCGGCGTGTCCAATACCTGCGTTGCTGCCGACAATGCGAATGGCGCTGCAAACACCGTCAGCATTTGCCACTTGGCGGCCAGGGCCGTTCACGGGCGATCTGCGCAGCGCTCAGAGCTAGGCTGGCCTCCACCTGCCAGTTTTCCCTGTCCAGGGCCTGCAAACGGCTACCCTCGTTCGTTGGCCAGTTCCCTGACATAAGTTTTGACAGTATGCGCGGGGTATCCTGCAAGGTAAGTTCCCGCTGCCCTCAATCCTAATGGCAGGTAACTGCATTGGCTGGCCAGCCCCTTCATGTCATCGTCGGACTCTACCCGATTCGCCATGATGGCCCAAAGAAGCCTCAACGATTCGTCCTCAGACAATTCGTCCAAGGGAATCCCCTCAAGGCCTGGCAGCACAATAGTCCGTCGGGAAGTGATGATTAATGCGCAACCTTGAGGCGGCTCCAGTCCCCGCACTTGGGCAGCGTCTCTGGCGTTGTCCAGGATTATCAGCACCCGCTTGTCGGATAAAACCTCCTGGTATATGCCAGTCAACTGCGCCGCTTCTGTAGGCAACTGGGCCACGGGGAACCAGGCGCGAATCACCTCGGTCATGGCTTCGGCAGAGGTCGCTGCTACATCGTCGAGACCTCGCATGTCTATCACAAGTTAAGCGTCGGGATACTGGTCGGAGACAAGGTGGCCCACATGAACTGCGAGATCAGATTTACCAATGCCTCCCATTCCCTGCAAAGCTGGAACAGTACTTTGTCCAGTCCACGACCCGAATATCGACGCCCACCGACTTGTGTCGCCCCTGAACAGGCTTCCCAGTCGCTGGACTTCTTCTTCTCGGCCAGTGAAGCCTGGCAAGTCTCGCGGCAGTTGGCGGAGTCTGTCCCCAACTAAAATGGCGTCTTCGGGTTTCACCTCCGAGCTGTCTGAGTGAACAACAACGTCGCTCCCCATACCGACATTCACCGTGACGCTTGGGTTCAAGTTAGATCCAGTCTGAGCAGATCCCCCAGAAGCGTCTCGGCTTTCCAAGTCGAATTGGAATACGTTCAACAATTTGAACCCGATTTTCTTCCACCCTAGTCTGTTACCAACTATTGCCAAAATGACAAATATGGCGATGCCAACATAAATTGGATTAATGTCGAGACCCACGATAATACCTCTCAGCGTGTGGGTATGTTCGTTTTAATTGGTGCCAATACAGCGGAATTCCCAGAATATGTCAAGATTCAATTCGGCGAACGAGACTATCCGATATCTCTGATATCATGTTGTGCAGGCTCTAGATTGCTTTCGCATAAGTGGACTGAGCTAAACCGCCGTCTATATAATGGCATGCACCCTTACACCTTAGATACCTAAGATACCTACAGATTATTTTGATCTGTAGCACTTAATCTCTGGAGGAGGTCTTCCCCTATCATGGCAACTCGTGTTGGTATTAATGGATTCGGACGCATTGGCAGGCAGGTGCTGCGCGCAATTATGGAGCGCCACCCGGATACCCTAGAGGTTGTCGCAGTCAACGACCTGGCGGACACCAAGACCAATGCCCACCTGTTTAAGTACGACTCCAGCTACGGTCGCTACCCCGGCACTGTGGAGGCCAAAGAACACTCTTTGGTCATCGACGGCCACGAGGTTTTGGTCAACTCGGAGCGCGATCCAGCCAAGTTGCCCTGGAGCGACGACGGGGCCGACATCGTTATAGAGTCCACCGGCATCTTCACGGACGCGGGCAAGGCTGCTGGCCACCTGGAAGGCGGAGCCAAGAAGGTCATCATATCCGCACCAGCCAGCGGCGAGGACCTAACGATCGTCTTGGGTGTCAACGAGGACAAGTACGATCCCCAGAATCACCACATCCTCTCCAACGCGTCATGCACCACCAACTGCCTCGCAACCATGGTCAAGGTGCTGCACGACAACTTTGGGGTCGAGCAGGGCCTCATGACGACGATCCATGCCTACACCAACGACCAGAACATCCTCGACCAGGTCCACTCAGACCTGCGCAGGGCACGAGCCGCTGCCGTCAACATCATCCCGACATCCACAGGCGCTGCGCGAGCGGTGAGCCTGGTGCTTCCGGAGCTTGCGGGAAAGCTTAACGGCATGGCCATGCGTGTGCCGGTCCCAACTGGCTCTGTGACAGACTTCGTTGCCAACATCAAGAAGTCAGCAACTGCTGATGAGATCAATGCTGCTTACAAGCATGCAGCCAAAAACGGACTCAAGGGCATCATGGAGTACAGCGAGGACCCGCTGGTCAGCAGCGACATAGTCAAGAACTCTCACAGCAGCATTATCGACGCTCTGTCCACTATGATGGTGGGCGACAACATGGTTAAGGTTGTGGGCTGGTACGATAATGAGTGGGGATATAGCTGCCGGACCGCCGACCTGGCCGCCTTCCTTGTAGACAAAGGACTTTAATGGCAGAAATCCAATTAGTAAAAGAACGTATTCAGCTAGTTCGAGCACTATCCAATGAACTAGCTGGATATCTGCACACCTTGCCTGAGGCTATCTGGCGAAACGCCGACGACTACCCTAGTCCTTGCGAGGGCTGGAAGATTGCCGATGTTGTAACGCACCTTATTATGGGGGCCAACTTCTTGAGCCAGAGCGTGGAGAACGCTATTCAAGGGGAGTCGTCGCCACCCATGGGCTACACGCCGTTCATAGGCAAGAAGGCCCTTGATATGCTGGTGCAGACTCGTGAGGCCTTTTTTGAGGACCTATTCTACGAATTCAACGCCAGCTGCCTACGCCTGAATTCCACGCTGGTATCCATGGAGCCCGAGGCCTACGAGAATGAGGCCTGGCACCCTATGTTCACAACAACCATAGGTAAGCTGGTGGACATACGAGCGTCCGAGCTGGCTGTGCACGGCTGGGACATTCGCTACCCCATGGACCGCTCATCCACGCTCAGCGAAAGGGCTGTTCCCTTCCTTAGAGACGACTTTCTTTGGCGCTTTCTCTACAGTGGCTTCCAGAAAGACGAAGACTTGCCTGAACCCATCAGGTTCCGCTTCCAGCTAACTGACGGCGACGACAACGAAAGCTACGACATCACGGTAACAGGCAGCAAATTTCGTTTAGCGTCGTCGGATGGCTCCGACGCCAGCGTAATTTTTATCTGCGACACCGACACGTACATACTCTTCTGCATGGGTAGGCTATCCCTCAATAGATCAGTCCGGCGAGGGCGAATTGTGCTTGAAGGCGACTCCGACGTGTCAAAACAGTTTGCCGAATGGTTCAAAGGAGTATGAATCAACGACGGGCATAATCATCAGTCTAATGTGCTGTAATTTTCGTGCATTTCGATACTGTAATCCCTTATCTTAAACCTCTTCTAAATACTGCTACACCCCATGAACACCACAGGCATAGCCCTCATCACGGAAGCCCCAAATGGTCTTAATTAAGTCCTTCCCCAGGGTTATTGCCTGTGCTATACTGATATCAGTTCTACACAACCGTCTCCATGAAATTTCCCTACAAGGCAAACATCCTGGCGATCGTCTGTAGTCCAATATATTTCCCAAAGAGGAGTCCAAAAGGTGTCTTTTTCAGATAGAGATCTAGCATGCGTGGAGTGTAACCAGACGTTCGTATTTACTGCTGATGACCAGCAATATCATGCCGAGAAGGGATACACAAACGAGCCCAAGCGCTGCCCATCTTGCCGAGCAGCCCGCCGGACGAACCAAGGCTTCGGTGGCGCTGGTGGCGGTGGAGGAGGAGGATTCAACTCCGGCCCCCGAGAGATGCATCCAGCCGTTTGCGCCCAGTGCGGCAAGGACACAGAAGTTCCTTTCCGACCTCGTGGCGACCGACCCGTGTACTGCAGTGACTGCTTTAGCCAGCAGCGCTCAGGTTCCGGTGGCGGCGGCGGAGGATCCTACGGCAGGTACTAGGCCTTACGACGGCATAGTAGCCGCCTAACAGCCGAATATTTGAAAGCCCCATACCTTTAAGGTGTGGGGCTTTCTGCGTTAATGCCATCATGCCCTGCTCCAATGAATTTACTTAGACTGGATTCAGAGTTACCATGTAATATATTTCATGACTGATAGTTCACGCAGCTCTTCCATATCTTCGAATTCAGGGAATGCCGATAACACTCAACCTTCCACCACTTCGGCAACACCAGTAGGCCAAGACGACAGGCAATCCGGCGCCGCAGTCATAGAACCTCGTGAAATTCCCGTAGAGCGCGATCCGGCATCGAACGAACGGCCACCTCCAACCGCAGCCTGGCGCCAGACCTTCAGCTCTCTGTCCAACAGAAATTTCCTGTTCCTTTGGCTTGGCATGCTGGCCCTCATGGCGGGAATGCAGATGCAGATGCTGGCTCGGGGCTACCTGGTTTTCGAGATAACCGGATCGGCATCACTTCTGGGCGTTGTGAACGCAGGGATGGCGATTCCCATGCTCAGCCTCTCGCTTTTCGGCGGGGCGTTTGCCGACCGCATTGATCGAAAACGCATCATCCAAATGGGACAGGCAGGCAGCTTCTTAATTGCCATGGTGGTGGGGCTGTTCATCGTCACGGGTTACATTACGTGGCAATACCTGTTTATCGCATCAATAATCCAAGGGACGATGTTCTCTTTTATGATGCCGGCGCGACAGGCTATCATTCCCCAGCTAGTCGGTTCCGAAAAGCTCTCCAACGCCATGGCGCTAAACGCCGCCGCCATGAGTTCGATGACCCTTATCGCACCAGGCATTGCCGGCGTGCTTTACGCCTACGCTGGCGCGCACAATGTCTACTTCGTAATAGCGGCTTTGGCGGGCATCTCCTTTATTTGCACCAGCCAAATTCCCAAGACAGGAGCTGCCAGAAAGTCCACAGGACCTATGGGCAAAGAGATATGGGCCGGCCTCGTATATATCAAGAATAGCCACATGGTGCTGGTGTTACTGGTCATGGGACTGGCTACGACACTCTTTGCCATGCCATTCCGAATGCTGATGCCGGTGTTCGTGGTTGACGTATACCACGTGGGCCCTGAATCCATGGGACTGCTGACAGCCATAATGGGTGGAGGATCTCTAGTAGGCGCACTGTTCATCGCAGCGATCGGTAACTGGCGTCGCGGCTTGCTGCTAATAATAGGGAGCTTCGCGTCAGGTATTGCCCTGGTGCTGCTCGCTATATTCCCTATATATACTGCCGCCGCCGTCTTTATGATCCTTCTAGGATTGGGTGACGCAGGTCGTCGAAGCCTGAACCAGTCACTCATCATGGAAGAGGTCGAAGACCAGTATCGCGGGCGGGTCATGAGCGTATTCATGATGAATTTCGGCCTTATGCCGCTGGGAGTACTCCCCACAGGTTTGCTGGCCGACTACATAGGCCCGCAACCAGCGATTGGCCTTCTAGGCATACTCATGCTTATCACCGCCACAGCCGTGATACTGACGCAGAAGCGCCTCAGAGAGTTAAATTGACGAAGCTATTTTCGGCCGCAATGTCCTCACCTATCTTGCTGTTGGTTCCATTGGTTCTATGACAACGGAAGGCAACGATCAGGTTCAGGGCAATGGCCAACGCTTTTACTATGGCTGGGTAATAGTAGCTGTGATGGCATCTGCCAGTGCCGTAAGCATGGCCATGGGCTCGCTAAACTATGGCCTGTTCATCAGACCCATGGGCGACGAGCTAGGCATAGGTAGAGCGACTTTCGGCTGGGCACAGACGGCGCGGCATTTCGCCAGTTCAGGCACCAGCCCAGGTGTCGGATGGCTGCTGGACCGCTACGGCTCCCGAGTAATGCTACCCATAGCGGCGCTCATAACCGGCGGAGCCATGATCGGCCTTTCGCGCATGACCGAGGGATGGCATCTGATAGTGCTGTTCTCCCTCATGGGACTGGTGGGCATGAGCGGCCCCGGAGCGCTAGTGACCTCCGTACCGGTGCTGAAGTGGTTCGTGAGAAACCGGGGCAAGGCCATCTCCTTCATGGGCCTGGGCATTCCCATAGGAGCCCTGATCTTCGTGCCGCTCACGCAGGTCTTTATAGTTACCTTGGGCTGGAGGAATACTTGGTTCCTCCTGGCCATCATTGGCATGGCGGTCATAGTACCGCTGGCAGCGATCTTTGTCCGACGCCAGCCGGAAGACATTGGCCTTCTGCCAGACGGCGACGCTCCTGAACTGGACGAGCAGGGGCATATCCGTCCACGAATGCCATCTCAAGACGGCTCTTGGACGGTCAGAGAGGCCATCCGAACGCCAGCCCTGTGGAAGCTAGTCGTTGTTTTCAGCATGGTGTCCCTGGCCGTCGGCATAGTCGGGGTCCACCGTATACCCGCCTTCATGGATCGCGGCCTGGACGCCACACTCATCTCCTTCGCAACCGCCTTTGACGCGGTATGTGCAGGGCTGGCTACCTTCACCTTCGGTATGCTGGTCCGAAGGGTAACCGTTCGCGCGTTGGGCGCCGTTGGATTCTTGCTATTGGCGCTGGCCAGCGTAATGACCATCTTCGCCTTTGGCATTCCCATGATGGCCTCGTCCATGGCGGTTTTCGGTCTGGGCATTGGTGGAATGATATTTCTGCAAAACTTCATCTGGGCCGACTACTTTGGTCGTGAGCACGTCGGCAGCATCCGGGGCCTGGTGACTCCGATAAACCTTGTCATAGGCGGCATAGGCGCGCCCATCGCAGGCTACGTTAGGGACGCCACCGGCACCTACGACACGGTCTGGTGGGCTGGCGTTATCTTGATGATCATGGCCGCGCTTCTGCTCTTGTTCACAGGTCGTCCATCTCGAGATACTGTTCAACTGGAGCCGCCGACACCGGCCTGATTTGCTTCAGACTTGCAGCTATTAAAGGCCAAAGATTAGCCCGATCAACCCCTGTTTATTGATTACTGAATCAACCAACAGGCCCGTCGTTGCGCAGTAATGGGGGCAGGAGTATAATTACGCTATATTCTTACGCCGATTTAATCTGTCAATTTAATTTATGGAGGCGAAGCCATGGCCGTTGATGTTAACGCCGAGACCGGCACTTTTAGGGTAAAATCAGGACTTGCCCAGATGCTGAAGGGCGGCGTCATCATGGACGTTGTCAACGCAGAGCAGGCAAAGATTGCCGAGGACGCTGGAGCGGTGGCAGTAATGGCCCTGGAGCGTGTGCCTTCAGACATTCGCAAGGATGGCGGCGTTTCCCGAATGTCCGACCCACGGATGATTCAGTCGATCATAGATGCCGTAACGATCCCTGTGATGGCAAAGGCCCGCATAGGCCACTTCGTCGAGGCGCAGGTCCTCCAGGCGATGGGCGTGGACTACATCGATGAGTCCGAAGTCCTTACGCCTGCCGACGAGAACTACCACATCAACAAAGCTGACTTCAAAGTACCCTTCGTTTGCGGCTGCCGCAACCTGGGTGAGGCTCTAAGGCGCATCGGAGAGGGCGCGGCAATGATAAGAACCAAGGGCGAGGCCGGTACCGGCAATATCGTCGAGGCCGTACGTCATGCAAGGTCAGTCCTGGGAGAGATCAGCCGAATCCAGGCGATGGACGAGGCCGAGCTTATGTCCACGGCCAGAGACCTTCAGGCTCCTTTCGACCTGGTCAAAGAGATCCACGAGACCGGCAAGCTTCCAGTGGTGAACTTCGCAGCTGGCGGAATCGCGACCCCTTCGGATGCAGCCCTGATGATGCAGATCGGTGTAGAGGGCGTATTTGTAGGCTCTGGAATATTCAAGTCTTCAAACCCGTCGCTGATGGCCAACGCCATCGTCAAGGCCACCCTGCACTACCAGGACCCGGATATCATTGCTGAGGTCTCAAAGGGCCTGGGCGATGCCATGCCTGGTCTGGACGTCAGAACCATGCCGGAAGAAGAACAGTTGGCTAAACGAGGCTGGTAATTTGCCGATAGTCGGCGTCCTAGCCATACAGGGAGACTTCCAGGAACATAGACAGATGCTTGAAAAACTGGGGGTGGAGGTGTCGGAAATACGCCTCCCCCACCAGCTAGACGGCATTGATGGTCTCATTATCCCTGGCGGCGAAAGCACAACAATCGTTCAGCTGATCGATATCTACAACTTTCGCGATGTTCTCCGGGAAAAAATCAAAGTCGGCTTGCCCGTATGGGGCACTTGCGCCGGTCTGATCGTCATCTCAGACAAGCTATCTGACCACCGCCCGGAACCTCTTCACATTATGGACATTGAGGTCAGTCGCAACGCCTTTGGGCGGCAGCTAGACAGCTTCGAGGCCGACATTGAATTCGATGAGATCGAAGGCCCGCCTTTCCACTGTGTCTTCATTCGCGCACCGGGCGTAGACAAGATGGGCAAGGAAGTTAGGGTACTGGCCAAGCTAGACGATGGCCGTCCCATAGCAGTTCGACAAGGAAACATGCTGGCAACGTCCTTCCACCCGGAGCTTACTGACGATACGAGAATCCACGATCTGTTCATTAAGATGATCCAGGGTACTGCCTAAGATCGGCAAAAGGGTATAGAATTTAAAGATAGGCTAGTAATTAGTCACGCCGTTTCTGAAGCCTTGTGGCACAGGAGGCTACCGTTCCTAACGCAAGCCTGCTAAATCCAAAAAAGGCCGTAATAAGGCCGCTCAACCCTCTGGATCCTGTGCGTTGCACAATAATGGACACTCCCGATAGGTCAAACAGAGCCTGTTCGCTGGACAGCCTCATAGGAATAGCCTCCTATTCTGCCTCCATAGCCAAAGCCACGCGCATCGGCTTGTCGGTAAGAGGACGAGGCTCGGCTGCGGTCGTTTCAGCTGGCAATCGAGTCTTGGCGCTGGCCTCAGCTCAACCCCGCTCCGGC
>CAUZQF010000034.1:0-13195 GCA_963581905.1 Dehalococcoidia bacterium | reverse complement strand
ATGGTTATTATGCGGGTGCCTGATGCGGCGTATTTGGCCAGCGTCCCCCCGGCCCAAATGACTCATCATCCGGATGAGCGAAAACGCAAAGCATTGTTTTTTGTTTGCTGGGCATGATCTACGCCTTACCTTCAATGTGTAACTTTGCCGATATTCCAGATGCGCTTGGGCTGAGAGTTAGCCCTCGTCGATTGTGTTAAGCCGGGTCTCAAGCACCCTTCGCCATCTGTGGTAGCTCTCCGTTACCACTTCGCCGCTTTCATAATCCTGCTCCAGCTGGGAGATCATCCTTTGCAATGTGAAGCGGTCGCCCTCTGCCGTGCTTGGTGCGGGACCGGCCTCGACAGGCATAGACTGCCTATTGCGGTGCCTGCCTATGGCGAGCCCAGTGAGGACGACCATGAGTATCCCCAGTAGGGCAGGTGCCAGAATCTCGGCGCGGACCGTTTTCACAGCATATAGCATTCGCTCGGGAAATGAGGTCTGCGGCAGGTCGGACAGAGTTACGTCTACCCGTGTACCTCGTTCCAGACCTGTCTGTTCTAGTAGCTGATATGGGCTGTTGCCAATCGTCACCATTTCTGGAGGACCCAGATCTTCTCCGGAGATAGCCAGGACGTCTTCGGGCGATAAGATGCGTAGTCCCTCGCCACCGAAGGGCAAGGACTTGGTGAACACATGCTCGGTCCCCGCGTAGGGAAACTCGTAGGTGTACATGATGTCGTGATCGCCAGGAGGGACAGCCGCTAGCACAGCAAAGCCGCGATCAACCTGTACCACGTCAGCCCCTAGCAGCCGTGTGTCGACCTTCAGTGCACTAAAGTCTGGAGGCAGGCCGAAGCGTAGCAAGTCCATGGGAAGCTCGTCTCCCGCCATGTATGTGTATGCTGAATCGTTGGCCAGCTGCACCATCTCCAGCACAGCGATGGTTCCCGTCTCCTTGTCGATGTCGGCAAAGAGGACCGAGGCTGAATTGGCGTGGATGATCTGCTGATCGTTGGAGACCTCGAATATTTCCAGCAGCACGGATGGCGGTGGTCCGTTCAGCAGGTCGATGTCAGTGCCGTACAGAGCATCCTGGTAGCGCCCAGAGACGCCGTACACCATAAAAGGATCAGGTATTATGCTCTCGAATCGGAAGCGGCCTGCGTCGTCGGTAAGAGTTTCCAGATGCTCGTGTAAAGAGGCGTTATCCTGGTGAAATGTGACAACGAGACCTGCAGTTGATGGCGAGCCGGGAGAGCCATTCACAACGAGGCCTTCCACAACGACACCCTTTTCCTGGGCTTGAGTTGTCTTTTGAAGAAGGGCTAATGGGGCAAGCAAGGTAAGAAGGATTAGCCCGGCAATGGCCAACTGCTTATGCACTGGAGGCGGGATCCTGGGAATCCGGTGGGTCGTCCTGCTGAGGATCCGCTCCGGAGATTCGCTCCCTGACGTCTCGGATCTCTACTTCGATGGCCGCAAGTAGTTCAGCCTCTTGCTCCTCCTCCAACTCCATTGACCGCATGACCAGCGCCGCTTCACGCATGTACTCTTGGCGGAGCCACGTGTAGTCGTCCTCTTCCAGGTTGCCGATTGAGTTCTCAAGCTCTGCGCTTTTGATGCCCGATATGGCCGAGTCCCAACGTCGCTCCAGATCGGCCATAGGCGAGCTCTCGTCGTCCAGCCACTCATTGGCGGCGTTGCCCTTGATGAACGGGTAAAGCACAGCAATAGCTGGTATCAGGGCGATTAGTAGCGCAATGATGATGAACAATGGCTCGACCTATCCCCTGGCTACTTGAACGCCACGGGGGAGGCGTGCAGCGGCCATAGCTGGCTGTCGCACGGGCCACAGTCCGAAGGCGATGCCTAGCGTGATGATGGGTCCTGACGCCCACATCCACCATACAAGCGGATTTACCAATACCCGGAAGACAGCCTGTCCTCCGTCCTGGAACTCGGATGGCACGATGTAGAAATCCTCTATCAGGGTGCTCCTGATGGCCCCTTTGGTGGCGGCAATTCGGAAGTTAGGGTAGAAGGCGCGGTAGGCCTCCATGTTGCCGACGTATTCGCCGTCCTTGAACACAGTGAACGAAGCTAATGACTCCTCGCGGTCAGAATAGACCCTGTCCTCCACCCCCATGTACTCAAAGGTGTAGCTGCCGACACTGGCCACCTCGCCGGGCTCCATTACCAGGTCTCGCTGAGTGCTGTAGAAGGACGAAGCGATCGCTCCAACTGCCAGCATTAGGATACCCATGTGCACGATGTACCCACCGTATCTGGGCCTGTTTGCGGAGAGAAGGTTACCGAACGCTGCAAGGTATGGCTCGCCCTTGCGATGCCGCGAGCGCGTGCCTCGAACCCACTCGTTGATGATGCCTGCCAGCACCAGGGATAGCGTAGCGAATGCCACGACAGCAGGCGGTTGCCGAATGCCAATAATGACCAGGACCAGGCCAGTAAGCAGGCCAACGCTGAGCGGCACTCGAAGCGTGCGTAGAAGGTTGCGTACGGTAGCTCTGCGCCAGGGTAGCAGCGGGCCGACGCCCATGAGGAAAACGATAGCTAGCAGTAGCGGACCGTTTACGAGATCGAAGAATGGCCGCCCGACGGTTATCACCGTGCCCTGAGCAGCCTCGCTGAATATCGGGAAGATCGTTCCCCACAGAGTCACAAAGGCGACTAAGAGGAAGAGGATGTTCTGGCCCAGGAATGCGCTCTCGCGAGACCAAGGCGATTCAAGGCTTGACCGGCTCTTGAGGGACTCCAGTCGCCAGAAGAACACAGCTATAGCAGCCACCATTGTGACGGCCATGAAGATCAGGAACAGCCAGCCCATGGCCGACTGAGCGAACGAGTGTACCGATGGCACTGGCCCTCCACGGTTTATGAACATGCCCATCTGCGCCAGGGTGAATGCGACGATGATCAACACCATGTTCCACATACGGAACATGCCACGTCGCTTCTGCACCATGATCGAATGCACAAATGCGGTCATGGCTAACCATGGCATTAGTGCCGAGTTCTCGACGGGGTCCCAGGCCCAGTATCCGCCCCAACCAAGTATGGTGTACGCCCACCAGCTACCTAGCAGCAGCCCGATGGTCAGTATCAGCCAGGAGATCATGCCCCAGAGCCTGCCCAGATCGACCCACTCGTCGCGACCACCACGTCGGGCAGCCAAAGCGCCGACTGCTATGCTGAAGGGAATGGCCACCAGCACCAGCCCTGACATCTGCAAAGGCGGGTGGATGAACATGCCGAAATGTATCAAGAGAGGATTGATACCCTGTCCGTCTGTGGGAACGAAGTCCAGCACGGTGAGGGGGTTGGCCATGAACACAATGATGCCCAGAAAGAACGCTATGATCAGGGCCATGATCCCTGTGGCAAAGGGCGCGGTGTATGGCAGTCGCTTCCTGATGGTAAGGACTGCTATGACCGATGCAATGGCCAGGACGACCGCCAGGAACAGTAGCGAGCCCGCGTTTCCTGCGTAGAAGGCAACCCAGGTGTAAATCTGCGGCATGGCCAGGTTACTATTTTCGAAGACGTATTTTACGGAGAAGTCTCGGATAACGAAGGAGTAAATCAGAACTGCTGTGGCGATCAGAAGCAGTACAGGAACGGTGTAGAAGCCATAGCGACCGCTGGCGGTCAGCTCCGGTGCCTTCTGCCAGGAACCAACGAAGGACGCGATGGGCACGTACAGGGCGACCACAAAAGCGATCACCAAAGCCGCCTGTCCGGCCTCAACCATTGGATTCCTCCGTACCGTTAGATGCGTCGTTGCCCGTTGTAGTCGCTCTTGTTAGAGAGGGCTCTAAGGCTGCTTCGATTCGCTGGTAGTAACGTTCCAGGTTGTCTGGATCACTGGGCCCATTGCCGCTGTCTGCCAGCTCTGTCCGCTGCTCGTTGCCCCGCATACCTTTGATTGCCAACAGGAAGGCCACTATGGCCACTACCACTACTACAGGCGGCACGATCCATGCCAATATGCTGAAGCCGTCGGTCGGCGGCTCCATGAGAACGCTGGGGCCGTAGCGGTCCACAAAGAAGTTTCGTATCTGGGCGTCGGACTGGCCCTCGCTCAGCTTCTCGCGAACGATCTCCCTCATCTGCAGGGCAATGGTTGCCTGCGACTGGTCTATCGACTCTCCCGGACAAATTGGACACATGATGTTTTTGTTCAGGCTCTGCGCCCTCGCATCCAGACCTGTGTAATACTCCGGAGTTACTGCGCACGCCGTCAGAAGCAAGGCGAACACGGCACCAGCTAAAAGCGTCCTCGCCGAGACTTGGGAGCTTAGGAGGTATAGCAATTTATTCAACCGGAATATCACCGCTGGCATTGGTACCACCAGCCTCTTATACGGATCAGCCTTAATAACGGATGCTGCGATTTTGCGGCATAGGCAATGGTCTGTTTACCCTGCCGCACGCGTTTTTGAGGACTTAATTCCTTTTTTAATGAACAATCATATTATAACCTTGGGCCCGAAGCCGATGCACTCTATTTTCGCCTTTGTTATAATTGGGGCTGTTATTTTTGGGTCTAATGTCATGATTGGGAATTCCCATGGTTAGGCAGCATCCAAGAATGTTTTCATGGAAAGGCAAGAATAGATGACACTGCTATACGTGACGTCTGAAAATAGAGGCGAAGGAAAGACGGCTTTTTGTGCCGGACTGGCCCATCTGCTGACGAAGCAGGGCAAAAAGGCCACGGTGTTTAAGCCTATCGCCAGTGCCGACGATGACCCTGATGCCGGCATATACAAGTCCTTGCTATCCACAGAGGTGGATGGCTGGCCCATCGCAACTGCAACGGCTGGAGTGTCCGATGAGGTTATTGGCCAAATCAAGGCAGCGTCCAGTCTAGCCTCTGAGGATAACGACATCGTCATTGTGGAAGGCGCTAGTGATATCTCGCCTGCCGATGCAGCCAAGGTTGTTGAGGCCCTAGATGCTAAGGCAGTCGTCGTCTCACGGTACAGCCGCGAGGGTAAGGCGTCAGGCCTGCGAAAGTGGCAGGACGCCTTCAAGGAACGACTGCTGGGTTACGTCATCAACGCCGTCACCAAATACCAGGGCACAGAATCCAGGTCGGGTATTCTGGAGTCGATGGCCAGCCAGGGCCTCAAATCCCTGGGGACACTGCCAGAGGACAGGCGTTTGCTTGGCGTGTCCGTAAACCAGCTCTCAGAGCACCTGGGAGGTGAGTACCTGCTGGACGGCGGTGACCGCAATTCGCTGGTGGAGTACCTGGTTGTGGGCGGTATGAGTATGGATCCGGGAGAGATCTACTTCGGGCTTCACGAAAACCGTGCTGTCGTGGTGCGAGGTGATCGTCCGGATATCCAGATGGCCGCGCTCCTTGCCCCTGGAAACACAGCCTGCATGGTCCTCACCAATGGGGTCAAGCCAACGGAGTACGTCCTGAATGAAGTTGAGCTGGAAGAACTGCCGCTGGTCATGGTTTCGGAGGGCACTCTGGCTACCATGGACAACCTCAACACGTTGATGGAGACCAGTCGGTTCGATCACCCGGCCAAACTGGAGCGCTTCTCGTCGCTAATGCGTGAGCATATAGACATTAAAGCGATATCCAAGGCTCTGGAGACAAGCTAGAAGACGGAACAAGACGGCATAATTAAAAAGGGGACGGCCAACTGGTCGTCCCCTTTTTAATTACAAAATTTTCTGGGAGATTAGCCTGCTCGGGAAACTGCTTCCAGCAGGACTCGTTCCGTGTAAAGTCGTGTCAAGTGCGCACGGTACTCGGCGGAGGCGTGAAGGTCCTCGTTGAAGTCAACGCCGTCGCTGGCGAGCTGTGCCGCTGCCTTTATGGATGCGTCGTTCAGACTGGAGCCTGTTAGTGCGGCCTCAGTTGCAGTGGCACGTGTGGCCTTGGGACCGGCCCCGGTAATTCCGATGCGCAGGCTCTGGCAAGTTCCACCGCTGACAGTAACCACGGCGGCGATGCCAACTATGGCGTAGTGCGAGGCCTTGTTGCCGAACTTGGCATAGGACGTTCCCGTACCGGTCGGCAGGGCGGGAATCTGTATTTCATTGATGATTTCGTTAGGCTGGAGCGCCGTAGTAAAGAAGTCCACAAAGAAATCGTCTGCGGATATCGTTCGGTGAGGTCCGCTGGAACTAGTCACGATCTGCGCGCCCAGAGCCAGGATAACCGCTGGCAAATCTCCGGCGGGATCGGCGTGGGCCAGACAGCCACCTATGGTGCCCATGTTGCGTACCTGTCTGTCCGCTACCATTCCCGCAGCCTCCGCTAGGGCAGGCACTGCGCTCTGGACAGCCGACGATGTCTCGATGTCGGTGTAGGTCGTCATCGCACCGATGGCTAGGCCACCGCCGTCCTGACGAATGTATGACAGATCGCTGATTTTGGCAAGATCTATGATGACTTCCGGCTGGGCAAAGCGAAGCTTCATCAGAGGAAGCAAACTATGGCCACCGGCGAGTATTTTTGCGCTGTCGCCGTGCTCTTCAAGTAGGCCAACCGCCTCGGCGACGCTGCTTGGTGCGTGGTATTCAAAAGCTCCGGGTGTCATACCATCTCCTTTTGTTCCGAGCTACTGGGGGGAGTGTATTCTGCAGCCAACGTTGTTTGGCAGATACATAAGGGGGTGCAGTCAGCTGTGAGAACGCCCTACCAGATTGCCTACCTCATCGTTTCGGCAGCGTGCTCAATCGCTTTCACGATGTTGTGGTAGCCGGTGCATCGGCAAAGGTTGCCGGACATGCCCTCACGAATCTCTCCTTCCGTGGGGTTAGGGTTGTTTTCCAAAAGTTCGTATGCGGACATTATCATGCCGGGTGTGCAAAAGCCGCACTGAAGCCCATGCTTCTCCCAGAAGGAGTTCTGCAACGGGTGGTAGTCTCCGTTTTTCTCGGCGAGACCCTCAATGGTTGTTACCTTGCTTCCGTTGGCTCTCACTGCCAGCACGGTGCAAGACTTCACTGCTTTGCCATCGAGAATAATCGTGCACGCACCGCAGTTCGTGGTGTCGCATCCGATGTGGGTGCCGGTTAGATTCAAGACCTCGCGCAGGTAGTGGCTCAGCAGTAGGCGCGGTTCCACTTCATTAGTATGTGATTCGCCGTTTACTTCGACTGTAATAGATAGGCCCATGAGGCGAAACCTCCAGAGGAATTTATTTCGTATACCTCGTATACTTGGTGTACATGCCGAAAACAGCAGGATTATAGCAGCAACGTCTTGCTTTGGGCTACCTTGCTAGAAAAAATGCCAGTTAGCCCTGTAATTCGGTGTTGTTGGCGCGTCAAAGTCGGCATATGTTAGGCTTTGAGCAGGTACAATGCTGCCTGGTTACAACTCTTACTAAACGATTACCGGTGCAGACGTTATATTGGGAGTGAGAATCCGTTGAAGGTTGAAGGCGAATTCACGTTCAATGCCCCTAGGGCGACAGTATGGGAATCTCTCCTATCTCAGGAAGTGCTCATCGATTGCATTCCAGGCTGCCAACAATGCGTCGAGACCGGCAAGGACGCCTATGACGTCGTGATGCGTGTGGGTGTAGCTGCCGTGTCCGGGACCTATACCGGCAAGGTTACGATTGCAGACAGGGTGGAGCTGGAGTCCTTCAAGATGATCGTCGAGGGACGCGGCTCTGGTGGCAGCGTCAAGGGTGAGGGCTTGCTGAGCTTTTCTGACGACGGAAATGGTGGAACGCTGGTCAACGTCATCGGTGATGCTAGGGTGACGGGAATTGTGGCGAGGCTAGGTCAGCGTCTCATGGGCAATGCATCCAAGCTGCTGATGAACCAGTTCTTCGAATGCCTAAGGTCTAAAGTTAATAACTAAACAAGACCTGTTTTAGGTCTGGCAAGTGTTCTGGCAAGTGTAAGGGAGAGTTATGGCGTATCAGTTCATAGATGTTGCGGAGGATGATGGCGTCCTTATTATTACGCTGAATGATCCTTCCACACGCAACGCTATCGGTGATGAGATGGCCGGCGAGCTAGGTCAGGAGCTTGAACGTCTGGACGCCGATGCCGACCTGCGCGCGCTGGTGTTGACCGGAATAGACCCTTCCTTCTGCTCAGGGGCCAACGTCAAGCGTATGGCTCAGGCCAATGAGGAAAGGGAGGAAGATCCTCCTCCTCAAGGCATCTCGCCCTGGGACCACTTGCAGAACCATTGGGACACTATGGCCACAGGTGAGTCTTACATGGATGGCGTCAGGTTCGTGCCGTTGAAGCTGCATAATCTACAGAAGCCGTCGATTGCGGCCGTGAATGGCTATGCCATGGGGTTGGGCATGGGTATTGCCCTATCCTGCGACATACGCATAGCCTCCGAAACCGCCAGGTTCTCCGAGACGTTTATACGCCGTGGCCTTATTCCCGCAGACGGATCCTGCTGGCAGCTTCCCAGGATGATCGGCATAAGCAACACCTACATGCTGCAATACACAGGCGACGCTGTAGAGGCGCAAGAGGCTCATAGGCTAGGCATGATCAGCAAGGTGACGCCCCATGCGGAGCTGATGGATACTACGATGGAGTTGGCGAGAAGGCTAGCCAGCGGTCCGACTTATTCAATGTCCCTGATCAAAAAACTGGTCCAGGAATCCTTGTTTAAGAACCTGGAGGAGAGCCTGCTGCTGGCTGGCCCTGCGCAGAACATTGCCAGAAGCACCTTTGATCATAAGGAGGGCGTGCGCGCCTTTGTGGAGAAGCGACAGCCTGTCTATAAGGGACGATAGCGGCGAGAAGCAGATTCGAGGTCAGAATGCCTGAAAGACAAAAGATAGTGCCTCTGAATACCTTCCCCAACGAGATGGAAGCGCAGATGATGCTGCAGATTCTGGACGGCCATGGAATTCCGGCAGTCATCCAGCCCATGGGTGGAGGCTATGGCGCCCTGGGAGTCACCCAGTTCATGCATCACCGCCTGTATGTGCCTGAAGAGGACCTGGAAAGGGCTATGGAAATCTCCGAGACCGATTACCGCGAAATCAGCTCTGACTCTCCAGAAACCAGCGAACAGTAGCCTCGAACGCACCGGGGAACTCTTGGTAGAACCAGTGTCCACCACCTTCAAGCTCCGCCAACCGAGAGTTAGGGATAGCCTCCCGCATCTTTACAGCAGTCTCATGTGTCAGGAGGTTGCTTTGCCGTCCTCTGACTATAAGCGTACTTGTGGTTATCTTTGACCACTCTTGCCAAAGGTCAGGCCTCTGGTATGCGCCCAGAATGGCCCTGTCCCTCTTCCACGTGCGCTTGCCGCTGCCCGAGTTCCTGGTCATGGCCTCTGCCTGCAACTGCAGCATCTCTTCTGAGGACTGAGGCTGCCTGATTCGCAATCGCTCTGCCACCGCGTCCAGCGATTTCCACTCATCAGGCTCCGCGTTGTAACGCTCGAACATGCTCGCGGTATCGGGGTTGACCGGGTCAGGGTCGATATCTACGACAATCAGGGAATCCACTACTTCCGGGTGTTCGGCTGCATACACAAAGGTGTATCGCCCGCCCGCGGAGTGTCCGACGAGCACAATGTTTGTGAGCGCCAGCCCGCCGACCAATTCCCCAACATCGCTGACGTAATCGTGGAAGGTGTATTTGCTGGAGTCGAGCCATTCGCTGTCGCCGTGGCCTCTGCTATCCAAAGCTATGACGTGGTAAAGCTCGCTCATGCTGGAGGCGAAGGTGTCCCAGGAGCGAGCGCTATCTTGAAGACCGTGCAAAATTAACATTGTCTGTGCCTGGGAATTATTCCAGTCCAGGTAGTGAAGACGGACGCCGTTTGCGTCCATGTAGCAGTCTTTAGGTGTCGGTGTATCGGTCGTTTTAATACCTCAGCTGCGGGGCAGGTAGCGCTTGGGGAACTTGGCTACCACCGAATATTGGATGTCCACCATGTTGGCCAGCCGCACCTTGGCGACCTGGGAGCAGAGCTGGTAAGCCGTAAGCCGTTCGATGCCATACTCGGTCTCCAGCCACATGACCAGCTCGTAGAAGGCGATTCGGGCGGCGTCCTCCATAGGTCTGGCACTGCCGATTGTCATCAGGTATTCGTCGGATTCTACCCTGGGAGTCGCCACGGCATGACCCTTAATCAGGCAAACGGTTATGGTGCCGCGGGTCGGAATCTCCGTAGCTACTCCACAGACCTCACCGTCACCCTGCGCCGCGTGACCGTCGCCTATGTACAGCAAGGCACCGGGTACATTGACGGGCAGGTGAATCGTGTTGCCTGGGCATACGTCGGCTGCGTCCATGTTGCCGCCATGAAAGCCTGGAGCCAGAGATGAGATCGCCTCGACCTCTGGCGACGTTCCGATGGTGCCGTAGAATGGCTCGAAAGGAATCGGTGCGATGTCCAGGTCGTTGGAGAAGGTAACCTCGTTGTTTGCTATAGGGTGGAGCATGACGCGCGGAGGCAACGGGAGATTCAGGGTCCGAGTGAAACCGGTGCCGCACAGGCCGCCAAACTCTGGTATCAGGCAGCTCACACCGTAGTCGCGGGTCACCTCTATCGACTGTATGCTGACTGTGATAGTGTCGCCCTTCTCAGCGCCGTCCACATATATGGGACCGGTCAGGGGGTTCACGAAGGGCAGTCTGATTATGCTGGCGATGTCGGCGTCAGGCGAGTCTATGCGGTTCTCGAAGGCGTCCATAGTCTCTACGATGATGGTCTCGCCCGGCTGAACTGTGGCGATTGGCGCCTTGTATGGCCCGATGACGTAGGAGAAATCACCAGGTTCGTTAACTATGGTTTGCATTTTTCGTAAATTTCATATTATGGAATAGGGATTTTTGGTTTCACCGATAATGGTTATGGCTGTAGTTTTGGCATCTGGGAAAATATTGAGACTGATATTCGAGCTCTCCCACTACAGCTATCGGCCCTTGAACACCGGTACTCGCTTTTCACTGAAAGCGACACGGCCCTCATTGGCGTCTTCACTGGCCCGGGCGATGCTTTGCGCTTCACGCATCGTCGCGATGTCGTCGGCCGTGAGAGCGGAGCCTTCGTTGCGCCTACGCACAAGCGTGTTAACTATGGCCTTGTGACCCTTCAGAGATAGCGGGGCTGTCACCGCGAACTCTTCGGCCAGACCGTAAGCGGCGGCCTCCAACTTGTCGGCTTCAAAGACCTCGTTTACCAGGCTCATGTCCAACGCTCGTTCTGCGCTGACTCTTCTTCCGGAGCAAAACAGCTCCTTTGTGAAGGCTGGGCCTACCAGATCTATGAAGACCTGGATGCGTTCGAAGTCGTAGATGATACCGAGCTTCGATGGTGGAATGCCTAGCTGGCTGCCTTTGGAGGCAATACGTATGTCGCACTCCGTGGCCAGCGCCAGACCTCCGCCTACGCAGAAGCCCTGAATCATGGCCACTACTGGGAAAGGCGCGTCGAAAATGGCCTCACGAGATACGCGCTTGGGCCACTGCATGGACTCAGGTTTGTTGTGATCGATTTGCGGTCCTGGGGTGCCCGGCTGCCGTTTCAGATCGTCGCCAGCGGAGAATGCCATGTCGCCTCGGCCCTTGATGATCAGGCACCGGACGGTAGCTTCCTCCGCCATGCGGTCGATTTCTCGGACAAGCGCCGCGTGAATTTCAGGATTCAGTGCGTTGCGCTTGTCCGGTCTATTTATAGTGAACGTGGCAACGTGACCTGTCTGCTCGACGATATATACGTCTTCGCTCATTCTGTCTGCCTCGTTTGTATTAGCTGGTTTCGACTACCTTGTCGTTAACCATGGCTGCGACATCGTCTTCAGAGTAGGTCAGCAGTTCCTGAAGAATTTCCTTCGTGTGCTGTCCTACCGTAGGAGCCGAGCCTACCACCATTGGTGTGCGGCCAAACTTGATCATCTTTCCGGTGACCCACATGGTGCCTGCTACGGGGTCTGGGACCTCTTCCAGGATGCCGCGCTCGTGAAGCTGTGGCTCATTTGCTGCCTGCTCCGTAGTATTAACGGGCGCGCACGGGATGCTGAAGCTGGACAGGTAGTCGATGATGTACTTGGTCGTGCGCTCTTTGAACCATGCAGACATCTCGTCTTCCAAGAGGTGCCCGTTTTCCTGCCGCTGTGATCGTGTCTTGAAACGCTCGTCGGTGGCCCACTCGGGCTTCTCCAGTGCTTCGGACATTCGTATCCACATGGCGTCGTTGCCGGCAGCCAGAATCATGTAGCCGTCAGCGGTCTCGTACATGCCGCCGACGATGCCGCTACCGCCACCCTGAGAAGGTCGCTCGGTCAGCTGCCCGTCACCAAGGTATGCAGAGATAGGTATCTCGTTGACGGTGAAGCCTGTGTCTGCCAGACAAACCTCAAGGGACTGGCCCACTCCGGATATTTCACGCTCACGAAGAGCAGCAAGGGCGCCAATGCAGGCGTGCAGAGCGGTAATTCTGTCGATCAGCGGGAAGTAGGTCTTGATTGGAGGCAGGCCGTCGTAGCCCGTTAGGGACATCAGTCCGCCCATGGCCTGTCCAATAGGATCGAAGCCGACCTTCTCGCTGTTAGGGCCGTACTGGCCGTATGCCGATACGTTGATCATGATTATCTTTGGGTTCAGTTCCTTCAGAACGTCGTAGCCGAAGCCCATGATGTCGATAGTGCCGGGCCTGAAGTTCTGCAAGAGCACGTCCGATACCTTGACCAGCTCGCGAAGGACCTCTTTGCCCTTTTCGGTGCGCATGTTGATGGAGAGGCTCTTTTTGCCGCTGTTGTATTGCACCCAGTAGGCGCTCTGTCCGCGAACTCGAGGGCCGTTCTGCCGGCTCTCGTCGCCGCCGATGTTCTCGACTTTGATTACCTCGGCGCCCATGCGAGCGAACATTAGCGCGCAACGCGGCCCCGCCTGGTAACGGCCCAAGTCTAGAACGCGTATGCCCTCCAGCGGGCCATTCATATTGCCATTATTTGTTGTCAAATTACTTCCTACCCTTCCTATCTACGAAAGCCTTGAAGCCTTCTTCTACAGGCGTAGAGGACAGTTTTCCATTGCGAGCCTGTTTTTCGGCGTCGTACATTCCTCTGAATGATGCGCCAACGTATTCCATCATGAGCTCCTTGATGCCTTGGACCATGCGAGCGTCATTTCCCACGATCTGCTTGGCGATCTCCATGGCCTTGGGCAGAAGCTCATCGACGGGCACGAGGTGATTCAGCAGACCAATGCGGTATGCCTC
>CAUZQF010000033.1:0-13439 GCA_963581905.1 Dehalococcoidia bacterium | reverse complement strand
CGTCGTGGTAAAAACCGGCTAGCTCGTTCTGAGGGTATGACCTGTACAGGTATCTGATGGGCACCCAGTTAGCATCGGAAAACTTTCCGTTAATCTGGCCGACCAGCCGCTCCACATGTTCTTTCTCCTGGATGTACTCGGGAACACGCGTGCGGGGCGGCGATGAAATTTGAACGTAAGTTACCTTGCCTCGAAGGTAAGAATGGTGTTCGAGCATGCGCTCAAACGCTCTTAGCCGATGGGGTATGCCCTTAGAGTAGTCCAGCCTGTCGACTCCAGTGATAAGCCGATGATTAGGGTCTTCGCTAAGAGATATCTCTTCGGTTAGCCGTCGCCCCGCATGAGTAGACTCTCTCTGGAATATCGATGGCTCGATGCCAATGCTGTAAACGCCCAGCTTGGAAGAGAGGCTTCTATAGGAGTAAACGCCTCTGCTGTCCAGAGAGCCACCTAGCTCCCAATCCAGCGTGTCATTCAGGTTGCGAAGGTATCTCTCCGTATGAACTCCAACAAGATCATAATGAAGGAGGGCCTCAAGGGTCTCTTTTGCCCAAGAGAGAATCGAGAAAATATCGTGGGCAGGGAAGGGGACATGCAAAAAGAATCCGATGCTGCCTGTCCAGCCTAGTTGCCGCAGCTCAAGCCCCGCGTGGAACAAATGAAAGTCGTGAATCCAGACCTGATCGCCGGGCTTTAGTATGGATAGCAGGGCCTCGGCGAAGCGCTTGTTGATGCGCCTGTAGAACCTATAGGTGTCATGCCTTATAACCACTCGGCCGGGGAAGCTATGCAGCAGAGGCCAGAGAGTGCGATTGGAGTAGCCAGTGTAGTACATGCTGGCTTCGTCTTCAGCGAGGTCAAGGGTCGCTAGCTGAACAGCGCCTAGATCCGTAATCGTCGGCTCGTGCGTGCCACGGCGTTGAGTGCTACTGCCGGTCCAGCCTAACCAGATCCCGCCGTACCTCTCCATGGTGGGCTTGACGGCGCTAACCAGCCCACCCACGGGCACAGAGCCACTTCCGCCTTCGGGGCTACCGCGGAAGCAGGAGGTACCTTATTCGAAACGACTACGAGTCTCTGACTTTGTTCCACCGTTACCTCTACGCTGTCTATCCCAAGTTCGGACTGTTGGGTATGGATAGCAAGTTCGCTCGGCAGGTCGATTCACACGGGGCGAATAGCACTAGGCCATTCAATTCGATGCTAGCTTGTAGTTACATCGGAGTCTGCGGCCCTCAGACCGCGCATCGCTGATCTGAGGGAGTAGTTCAAATCGGGCCATTGGGAAGCCCGACTACCTCTGGTCGTTGACCCGTATACTATCGTCGGCACTAGGCGATGTCAACGAGCGGGCCGCTATCATCGGACGCACGGGCTTGCGGCAGGACAAGTGATTGCGGCCCTTGCGCTGTCCCTCTACCTGGTTGAAGTGAATTTCACCACATGCTATACTTTTATTGCATAGGTTTTAAGGCCGTGCACATTGAGATTATATGTTTTACATAGCAAAATTCTTCTGTTGCTCCACCACACATCAGGTGGTCTAAAGCAGTGGTTGGCCACTATTGGCCTGGAAGGTTTGAGATAAATCGGCAAATTGGGGACTATACCCAAGTCAGCCAATTCACAGACCGCTCTCCACTGAGACCCTCCTGAAGGTTTGAGGTGGAGTTTTTTTATGTCAGAACCAGGTAATAAGTGTCCATCAACAGTCTAAAGGCGCACCGCCCAGCGCTAGTTAACATCTAAAGATTAAAGGCCACGGAGGACAACAAAATATGACCCAGACCCAGACTCAAGGGCAGGCGCTGACGCCTTATCAGGTACAAAGGTACAGCCGGCACATAATCATGCCTCAGGTAGGCAGCGCAGGACAGCGCAAACTTCTCAATGCCAAGGTACTGATGGTAGGCGCAGGCGGCTTGGGTTCTCCCATAGCAATCTACTTGACCCTAGCTGGTGTAGGCACGATCGGCATTGTCGACTTCGACACTGTTGACGTGACTAACCTGCAGCGTCAGATTCTGCACATGAACGACGACATCGGTAAGTCCAAGGCCCAGTCGGCTTACGCCACGCTGAAAGCTTACAACCCTGATGTGAACGTGATTCTGCACGAAGAGCCGATCACTTCAGAGAACGCCTTCAGAATAATTCCCGAATACGACATCATCGTGAACGGCGCGGACAACTTCCCCGCGCGTTACCTGGTTAACGACGCTGCGTACCTCTGCAATAAGCCTCTGGTGGACGGCAGCATTCTGCTGTTCGACGGTATGGCTACCGTATATCTGCCGGGCCAAGGTTGCTACCGCTGCCTGTTCCCGACACCCCCTCCTCCTGGCGAGGTCCCAAGCTGCGCCGAGGCTGGAGTGCTCGGAATGCTTCCTGGAATGGTAGGCACCATACAGGCCACCGAGACGGTAAAGCTGATTCTCGGAGTAGGCGAGTCGCTGTCAGGCAGGCTGCTGTTGATCGACGCGCTGGACATGGACTTCCGAACAGTGAAGCTGCGCAGAAACCCGGAGTGCCCGCTGTGTGGCGACAATCCCACCGTAACCGAGCTTATCGATTACGAGATGTTCTGCGGTATGCCGCAAGCGGCTGACTAGCTCTAGTCAATCTTAGAATACGAAAAAGAGGGGAGCACATGTTGTGCGCCCCTCTTTTTTTATTCAAATATTTTAGCTAGAAGCCAATCTTTATTGCGAAAGTCTTTCTCGAAGAACCTGATTTTCGGTCCTCAGCGCTTCCATCTCTGCCTCAGCCTTCCGCAGGCGCTCCAAGAGCTTCAGCACCACTTCTACACCTGCTAGATTAACGCCAAGGTCATCCATCAGGTTCCGTATGCGTTGCACCCTCTCAATGTCGCTGCGAGAGAAAATGCGCTGGTTCCCCTGGGTGCGGGTAGGCTCGATCAGGCCCAAGCGCTCATAGTATCGCAGCGTCTGAGTACGCACGCCCAGCATCCGCGCAGCCACGCTGATGATAAATATGGGCTCCTGATGGCCAAACATCGCATCCATTGCCATGACCAACTACTCCGCTTTCGCCGGCTCGACACCGGAGCGCAGAGTCTTGAAATTGGCCAAAAGTTCCCGCTCCTCCTCGGTGAGATCCTTCGGCAGGGAAGGCCGCAGCGCCACATACAGATCGCCGCGAGTGCCCTTGTCGTTCAAGGCCGGCATGCCTTGACCGGCCAGCCGTATATTCTGCCCAGCCTGGCTCTCTGGCGGCACCTTGAGGCTCAGCTTACCCTTCAGCGTTCGCACCTCGATGTCGCCGCCCAGGATAGCGTCCTCGAAGGGCACATCCACATCCGTATAGAGATTGACGCCCTGCACTCTGAAGTTAGGGTGAGCAGCCACCGTGATTCGCAAGAACAACTGCGTGTCCTTGTCCACTGATATGTGAACGCGGGAGCCAGTCTTCACGCCAACGGGAATCGTCACCTCTATGCGACGGCTGCCACTGAAGGAAGGCAAGTTTACCTGCCGCTTTGCTCCAGCGAAAGCCTCCTCTAGAGTAACCTCCACAGCCACATCTACGTTTGGCCTTCTGGCAGCCCTGCGGCGACCGCCACCGAACACACCGCCAAGCCCACCCACCGTGTCTTCCATATTTCCGAACATGCTGAAATCAGAATTCGCATAAGAGCCGCCGCCACTGGACCACCGGAATGGCGCACCATTGGCGGAATTACGCAGTTGATCGGCGTGTTTCCAGTTATCACCGTACTGATCGTAATTTGCTCTGTTCTCGGTACTCGACAAGACCTCGTTGGCCTCGTTGATTTCCTTGAACTTCTTCTCCGCCTCTTTGTCGTTCGGATTGAGGTCAGGGTGATACTTGCGGGCCAATTTTCTGTAGGCCTGCTTTATGTCTTTTTCGTCAGCGCTTTTAGATACGCCCAGTATCTTGTAATAATTTGTAGCCATCTTGAACCTATTTTAGCATATGTTCAGTAAACTAATTCTCCATATTATAGTGATTACTATAAGTTCCTTGATATTATTCTGCATAGTAGTTATACTAATTCTAGTTGGTGACCCAAGTTCACCCAGTCTACAAAGGCAACGCGCCTTTATCAATTGATAATAAGAAGAATAACATGGTATTGACGAGATGGGACCCGATCCGAGAGATGAGAAGGCTGGACGAGGCCTTCAACCGAGCCCGACGCACAACCGTTGAGAGTGCCGCAGAGACACGGCGATGGGCGGTTCCCCTAGATGTAGTAGCGGAGGACGACAAGATCCAGGTCAAGGCGACCCTTCCTGGCATCAAGGCGGAATATATCGATGTAACAGTCGAGGACGACCTGCTGACGATCAAGGCCGAGACCAAAGAAGAGCACGAAGAACGCGGGGACAAGTACCCCCTTCGCGAGCGCAGGGCAGGCAACTTCTATCGTGCCCTCAGCCTGCCGGATACTGTTGACGCAGAGAAGATAGAGACTACTTACGCAGACGGCGTGCTCACGATTACTTTCCTCAAGAACGAGGCCAAGAAGGCCAAGCCCCTCGAGGTTAAGGCAGCGTAACCTGATTCACTAGCGCAGGCACGCGGCGTAGCACCTGATGCTACCCACATAATAAAACGACCCGACGACCATAAATCGTCGGGTCTTTTTCGTCCAACCTCAGTGCTGTAAGGTGCCTGAATTGCTGTCAGGCCACACCTGTTGCTGATATAATGAGGCAAATGCGGGAGGTCTCTTAATGAAGATATATACAAAGGCTGGCGACGACGGTACGACGGGACTCCTGTTCGGAGGAAGAGTCTCCAAAACCGATCCCAGATGCGTAGCATACGGCGAGGCGGACTTCGCTACCTCCGCTATGGGTTTTGCACGAGCGCTGGTTCAAGAGGCTCGGGTGCAGGAGATGCTGCTCCAGGTTCAGCGAGATATGTTCACTCTCAGCGGTGAGCTGGCTACCGATATCGCCAATTATGAGAAATATACATCTACGTTTGAAGGAATAAGTTCTGCCAATGTGGACCAGCTAGAGAAGTGGATAGACGAGCTGGGTTCAGAGGTGGAGCTTCCATCGAACTTCATAATACCCGGAGCGTCACAGGCTTCCAGTGCGCTGGACATGGCAAGGAGCGCTATCAGGGGCGCGGAACGACGTGTTGTAACTCTCCTGGAGTCAGACCAGCTTCCAAATATCGAAATACTTCATTACGTCAACCGGCTGGCGGACCTTTTGTTCATGATGGCTAGGTACGTTGACAGGGACTTACCGATGGAAATCGTAACAGGCAAGCGGATAAAGGCAGATTAGTTTGGAGAACAGGCCACAGATCGCCATAGTTGACTACCAGGCGGGAAACCTACGCAGTGTGCAGAAGGCCCTGGAGAAGACAGGTGCTACGGCGTTCCCCACTTCTGACCCGCATGCCATTTCAGCCGCAGATGGAGTAGTGTTCCCAGGTCAGGGTGCCTGCAACTCATCCATGCGGCACATCCGCGAGCTGGGCCTCGAAAAGCCTATCAAGGACTCGATTGCCAGCGGCAAGCCTTTCTTGGGCGTGTGTCTGGGTCTACAGCTTCTTCTGGAGCACTCCGACGAGGGCGACGAGCCATGCCTAGGAATCTTGAAGGGCAGGGTGCGAAAGCTACCCGGTGGCCAGAAGATTCCTCACATGGGTTGGAACCAGGTGAATTTTCGCCAGGAACACCCGGTGCTCCAGGGACTTCCAGCAGACTCATATTTCTATTTCGTACACAGCTACTATGCAGACCCAGAAGACGCGTCTTTTATCGTTGGCACCACAACTTACGGACTGGATTTTTGCAGCGCGGTTGCATGGGACAACGTAACTGCTGTTCAGTTTCACCCGGAGAAGAGTGGCGACGTCGGTCTGGTCATTTACGAAAACTTCGTTAAATTTGTGGAGCAGACCAAGGCGGCTGGCGCTTGGAGATAATACCGGCTATTGATCTTCGAGATGGCAAGTGCGTTCGCCTATACCAGGGTGATTACGCCCGCGAGACGGTCTACTCCGACGACCCGACAGAAATGGCAAAACGTTGGGCAGACATGGGCGCAACAAGGCTGCACGTCGTGGACCTGGATGGTGCTAAACAGGGCAGCCCAGGCAACCTGAAAGTAATCCAAGCTATAGTTTCGTCCGTAAACGTACCGGTTCAGGTCGGCGGTGGTGTGCGCACGAGGGAGTCAGCAGAGCAGCTAGTCTCCGTCGGCGCGTCACGCATAATGATGGGCACCGCTGCTGTAGACGATCCAGGGCTGATAGAAGACCTAGTGGATAGCCTGGGAACGGACAGCATCATCGTCACGGTGGACGCTAAGGACGGGCTCGTCGCCTTGCGGGGATGGACGGAAAGCAGTACAGTCAAAGCAATAGACGTGATGAAGAAGATGGCCGATAGGGGCGTTAGCAGGTTCCTTTACACGGATATCTCACGAGACGGAACTCTCACGGAGCCCAATTTCCAGGCCCTTGAACAGCTAATTGAGCATCAAGTACCCGGTCTAATAGCCGCTGGAGGTATAGCGACGGAGGACCACATCCTGCGTCTGGCGTCCATTGGTGTTGAGGGGGCTATCGTAGGAACCGCGCTGTATACGGGTTATATCTCGTTGACCGCAGCCATCGAATCCTTGAATAATATAGAACATAAATTGAACTAGAGGTATGTGTAAATGACGGAAGAAAATAGTGTAGAAACCGTCCCCGCGCATTATCAGGAAATCGATCCTCAGCGGGTGCTGGCAATCCTTCCAATGCTGCCTTACCAGTCCATCGTGGACATAGGTTGCGGTCCTGGATACTTTACCGTGCCTTTTGCAAAATACGTGTTCAGCGGCAAGGTATACGGTGTCGATGAAGACCAGGCGATGCTGGATGCCACGAATAAGGAAATCAAGCGGGTCAATCTCACCAACACAGAGATGAAGCTATTCAAGGATGGAAAACTTCCTATCGACGATGATTGCCTGGACGGCGCATTCGCAGCGTTCTCCCTTGCTGCATCCAAGGATGCGAAGGGCATACTGCAAGACGCCCTTCGCTGCATGCATCGCGGAGCATGGCTTACTATCATCGAGTGGAACAAGGCGGACAGGAACGCCGGTCCTCCGCTGCGCCAACGAATAGCTGAGCCAGATATGCTGAAGATGGCCCAGGACGTGGGCTTTAGGCTGACAACCCGGCAGAGCCTAAACGATAATCAGTACATGCTGATTATGCGTAAGTAAACAACAAATGCTAACTAAGCGAATCATCCCTTGTCTCGATGTTGATAAGGGACGAGTAGTAAAGGGCGTCAGCTTCCTTAACATAAAAGACGCAGGCGACCCCAAAGAGTTGGCAGCCTTCTATGATAGAGAGGGCGCTGACGAACTCGTATTTCTAGATATTACAGCCAGCGCCGACGCCCGCGACATCATGATAGACGTGGTGAAGCAGGTGTCGGAGCAGGTATTCATACCCCTCACGGTCGGTGGTGGCCTACGCAGCGTCGCGGATATTCGCCGCATGCTTGAGGCGGGTGCCGACAAGGCCTCACTGAACACCGCCGCCATCGAAAATCCACATCTGATCGCAGAAGCCTCCGAATTCTTCGGCTCCCAGTGCATTGTCGTCGCCATCGACGCCAAGCGCTACACCGACGAGGACCGCAAGTCCCAGCCAACTCGCGAGGTCGCCCCAGATCTAGCTCTGGACGAATCTTCGGGGTGGCAGATCTACATACACGGCGGACGCACCCCCATCGGTATAGATGCAGTGAAATGGTCAGCCAAGGCGGCGGAACTGGGCGCTGGGGAGCTACTGGTGACCAGCATGGACACCGATGGGCAACTGACGGGCTACGATCTTAAATTGCTGCGGACCATCTCCGAATGCGTAACGATTCCTGTGATCGCCAGCGGCGGGGCAGGGAATCCACAGCATCTTCTGGAAGCTCTGGATGAGGGCAAGGCCGATGCCGTGCTAGCAGCCAGCATCTTCCACTATGGCACTCATCCCATCGGCGAGGTCAAAAAGTATCTCGCGAAGAACGGCATGCCCATTAGAGGCAAACAATCAGCTTAGGCTCTGCAACAGGTGACGCATGGTAGACGTTAAACTCGATGAAAAAGGCCTGGTTCCGGCCATTGCTCAGGACGCTAACACTGGCGACGTCCTTATGCTTGGATACATGAACCCTGGCTCTCTCAAACGAACCCTGGAAGGCGGCGAGGTCTGGTTCTACAGCCGAAGCCGGTCCGACCTTTGGCACAAAGGGGAGATGTCTGGCAACTACATGCACGTCAAGTCGGCCTCAGTCGACTGCGACGGAGACACCATCATCCTAAAAGTTGAGCCAGACGGGCCTATCTGCCATACCGGCACTCCTACCTGCTTCTTTACTTCCCTTGACGAGCTTCCTGACTTCTTCCGCGAGGAGACTGGCCCGGGCGTGCTTGAGGACCTGTTCGCCGTAATACAGGACCGAAAAGAGGCCATGCCAGAGGGAAGCTACACTACGGAGCTCTTCCAGGCGGGTGCGGAGCGCATCAGCCAGAAGGTTATCGAAGAGGGCGGTGAGACGGCGCTGGCCGGTATGACAGGGAACAAAGAGCACATCGTCCGGGAAACGGCAGATCTGCTCTACCACGTCATGGTCCTGCTCTCGTCCAACGAGGTTCGCCCGGAAGATGTGTGGCAGGAGCTCCGCCAGAGGCAGGGCTAAGCCAGAATTGTTTGCTAGTTTGCTACTCAGTCGCAGCGGTGGTCATCGCGGAATCCGCATCCAGCGCGCCATTCATAGCAGCGATGGCGATCTCAATCTGATCGTCGTCAGGCTCCTTGGTCGTGAGCGCTTGCAGAGCCAGACTAGGGCCTGTTATAAGCCTCACCAGCGGATTGCCGGAATACTTCCCGCTCCACCTGATCACCTCGTAGCTGATCGCCGCTATTAGCGGTACCAGTACGATTCGAGACAACAGCAGCCACCAGAACGGGTCCCTTCCCACGAATACAAAGGCCACTATGGACACCACCATGACGACCAGGAGAAACGCTGTGCCGCATCGAGGGTGGGCAGTGGAGTACTTCCGAATGTAGTCCAACTCCAGAGGGTCTCCCCGCTCCTGTGCATGCACGGTCATGTGCTCGGCACCGTGGTACATGAACACTCTCTTGATATCGTCCATGCGACCGATCAGCAGTATGTAGCCGAAAAACAGGGCCAGGCGAATGACGCCTTCTGCCACGTTGCTGGCAAGGTCAGAGCCAAGCACACCCTCTAGGGCACGGCTGGCCAGCACAGGCACGACGAAGAATAGTCCTATGGCAATGCTCATCGAGATCGCGAGCATCATGGCCATGGAGCCCTTACTCAGCTCCTCATCCTCAGCCTCCATGCCGACGTTGGCTGAGTAGCTAAGGGCCCGCATACCCAGGGTCAGGGTTTCCGCCAGCGTGATGATTCCGCGAAAAAGAGGAATCTTGCGAAGGCTGCCTATAAAGAATGAGCTCAGCGGCACAGTCTGCAGGGCAATCGTGCCATCCTCACGGCGAACTGCCACGGCCATGTTCTTCTGACCGCGAATCATTACACCTTCCAGAACGGCCTGGCCTCCGTAGGTATGTCCTTGCTGAGCACTCATATATTTTCGTCAACGCCTCATAATACGCTTATGTTCTTGAGAAATATCCCAAGGCCGGTTAGGCGCGGTAGGGATTGTGTCTTGGAGTGATTTTATACAACGCTCCAAATAAAAAACAGGGGCAGGCAAACCTACCCCTGTCAAAAAAATCCGAATAGAATTTTGACTACTGCTCCAGGTTGAACCTGCGCCGCAGCCTCTCCACACGACCTTCGGTGTCAATTATGCGCTGCTCACCCGTGAAGAACGGATGGCACTGGTTGCATATTTCAACCCTAAGTGCTGGTTTTGTAGAGCCAGTGGTGTATGTAGCTCCACAGGAACAGGTCACCAAGGCCTCTGCATGGTATTCGGGATGTATTTCAGCTTTCAATTGAATTGTCCTCTCTAGACGGGGTAGACGCTGGCACGCTTACGATCTTTCGTTGCGTTCTCAAACTTGACCGTGCCATCGATTAACGCGAATAGCGTGTGGTCTCGGCCTACGCCCACATTAGTGCCTGGACGAATCTTCGTGCCCCGCTGGCGCACAAGAATGGAGCCTGCGGTGACGATCTCGGTGTCATACCGTTTCACGCCCAGTCGCTTTGAATTGCTATCTCGACCGTTCCTGGTGCTTCCGCCACCCTTTTTGTGAGCCATGATATTTACCTCATCCTTGTAGACTTACTATAGTGAGATGTCAGTTACCCTTAAATCGGTGTAAGGCTGACGATGGCCATTCTTACGGCGGTAACGAGTCTTGGCCTTGTACTTGAAGATAATAACCTTTTTTGCCTTGCCATTGCCAATTATCTCGGCCGTAACCTTGGCACCTTCGATGGATGGCGAGCCTAGCTTGACTTCACCGTCCTCAGAAATCATGCGGACGTCGTCCAGCTCAACAAGGTCTCCCTCGTCGCCTGGCAACGTCTCAACTCGGAACTCATCGCCGGTGTGAACGCGGTACTGCTTACCGCCAGTTTGTACTATTGCGTATGTAACCATATTACTTACCTCAGCATCATATTTTAGAAGGCCCGCAGCCTCTGGTCAAGAGATTTGCGGGATTCCTTCCGGCTGGGCGTACTTCAAGGCAAACACCTTGTCCGGGCGCCACTGTCCGGTTGCATCATCAAATATTAGAATAGCCAGGAAGCGACCATCAACCGAGTAGGCGCGGCAATTATCATCCGCGTTACCTTTGGGTATTCGAAGACTCAAAGGCAACGACATACCGTTACGAATTAGCTCTTCCGTCTGCTTCCCAACCACCACGGCCATCATGGACGTCAGCACCGCATCGGGAGAATAAAGAATGTCTTGCCATTCTCCCTCCTGCAAACGCTGCTCCGCCTCCTCAAGAGACAACGATGTCTCCAGCAAAAAGAAGCCACTTCTCAGGCGGATCAGACTCTTCATGTGGCCGCCACAGCCCAGCGCTTCGCCGAGATCATATGCCAGCGAGCGCATATAGAAGCCCCTGCCACAGTAGACTTCTATTGTAACAACAGGACTATTCCATTTAACTATCTTTATGTCGTAGATAACTACTGAACGAGCGTCCCGCTCAATCTCCACACCTTGACGAGCCAACTCGTAGAGGCGTTTGCCGTCTTTCTTCAACGCGCTGTACATGGGGGGGACTTGATCAATGACTCCTAAGAACCCAGTGATGGCCTTCTCGATATCAGCCATGGTCACACCGGAGGCATCTCTGGTCTTCGTGGTCTCCCCGAGCGCGTCGTAAGTATCCGTGACGATTCCCAGCTCAACCTCAGCGCGATAACCCTTGGTCCCGTTGATCAGGTTATCCATCATCCGCGTGGCCTGACCAAAGCAGACTGCTATAACGCCAGTCGCTATGGGATCTAGCGTTCCCCCATGGCCAACTCGCTTCTGGCCGCTGGCCCGTTTCAGCCGACGGACCACCTCCATAGATGTTATGCCGTAAGGTTTATCTATATTTAGGATGCCGTCGTACTTGGCTTTATTCATTAGTTGAGACTGAAGCGTCGTCCGATTCCTCTTCAGATGGCAGGTCTACAACTATACGATCAATCATATGAATCATTTCGGCACCCTTTTCGATGGAGTCGTCTATCTGAAAAGAGAGGAAAGGAATGTATTTCAAGGAAGGTAGGCTGCGCCTCAACGCGCGGTGGATGTAGCCACCAGCCGCAGTGAGCGCCTCTATGTTCCGAACCTTGTCCGCTGCATCCCCTAAAACGCTTATGTACACCCTGGCTGTGCGCAGGTCGGGGGCAGTATCTACAAGGGTAACGCTTACGACTTCGGACAGTCGAGGGTCCTTGAGATCGGTCAGCATTATCTGGCTGATCTCTTGACGCACTAGTACATTTACGCGATCCATGCGGCGGCTCATTATGGGGACCTCTTAAGGATTATTTACTTCGAATGAGTGGGAAACGGAGACTGGTTAGCTCACTCTTTCAGAGCGATGCGCCTCCAGGACGTCCCCTTCTTGGTAATTATGGAATCCATCAATCATGAGACCGCCTTCAAGGCCGTTGGCAACCTCTCGAACGTCGTCCTTGAAGTGCTTGAGGCTATTGAGAGAGCCGACGAACAGCTCCTGTCCTCCACGCATGACATGAACAGTCGAGTCACGAGCAATGCGGCCTTCGTTTACAAAGAATCCAGCCACTTCCATACGCCGGCCAACCTTGAATATCGCCCTGACCGTGGCCTGGCCTTCAATCACGTCCCGATAGACTGGCTCGAGCAGGCCTGTTAGGGCCAACTCAACGTCGTCCAGCAGGTTGTAAATGATGCTGTAGTGCCGTATCTCCACGCCCTCCTGATTGGCGAAGGCCTGAGCTGCCTGCTCCGGTGTGCTGTTGAACCCAACAACAATGGCCTGAGACGCTACCGCTAGCAGTATGTCGCTCTCGGTGATAGAGCCGCTGGCCGCGTGAACCAGGTTTACCCTGGCCCTGTCGGTGTTCAGGGTGTTCAGAGCGCTCTTAACGGCCTCCACACTGCCCTGTACGTCTGTCTTCACTATCAGGTTAAGGGCCTTGACCTCGCCCGATTCGATTCGAGTATGCACATCCTCTAGGGTCGGTCCGGAGGCCTTCTGAATCTCACTCTGGCGCTGGCGGAACTCTACTATCTGCCGTGCCTCTTTTTCGTCAGAGACTACTTCGAAGATTAGCCCGGCCTCGGGCAGTCCGTTCATGCCAAGAATTTCCACAGGCTGTGAAGGACCGGCAGCTTGAATAGAATCACCGTGATCATCGAACATGGCTCGAATCCTGCCGCGTATCGCACCGATGACCAGGTTGTCTCCAACGTTAAGTGTGCCGTTTTGCACCAGGATTGTCGTCTCAGTGCCCCGGCTCTTGTCCCGCCGAGCCTCGATAACGACGCCTGTAGCCATTGCGTTTGGATTAGCCCTTAGCTCACCAACCTCTGAAACTACGATCAGCTGCTCCAGCAAGTCTGCCACACCATCGCCTGTCAGAGCTGAAACTGGCGCAGCGATCACATCACCGCCCCACTCTTCGATCAAGAGGTCGTGCTCTGCCAACTGACGTTTGACACGCTCAAGGTCCGCGTCAGGGCGATCAATTTTGTTAATAGCGACAACTATAGGAACGCCAGCAGCCTTTACGTGGCTGATAGCCTCCTCCGTCTGAGGCATGATTCCGTCGTCCGCGGCAACAACAAGCACCGCCACGTCGGTAACCTGGGCTCCACGCGCTCGCATTGCAGTGAATGCGGCGTGGCCCGGTGTGTCCAAAAATGTAATTACATGACCATCCGACTTTACCTGATAAGCTGCAATGTGCTGGGTAATGCCTCCAGCTT
>CAUZQF010000032.1:0-13650 GCA_963581905.1 Dehalococcoidia bacterium | reverse complement strand
CGGCGCGGCGCGGCCAGGTTCCAGCGATAGGCCTCCCACGCCGGCGTTGCAATGCGAATGGCCTCTTCGTCGGTCTCCGCCACAACCATGTGGACTACCAGGCCAATCTTGGGCTCGGTACCCTGCGCCGTAAGAGCGCCCTTGCCGTGCTCCTGCTCCCAGACCTCGTGGTAGCGTTTTACCTGGGTATTCAGCGTATCGATGTTGCCCACAATCACCGTGTTCATGCCTTCAACAGCGGCGGTCTCCGCGTTGCGCATGTACCACATCGGAGGGTATGGCCTTTGCATCGGGTGAAGCCGCATCGGCAGATCGTCGAAGCTGTGGAACTCACCCTGGTAGTCCAGAACGTCGTTGCTCATGCCCTGCCGAATGATGGCCAAGGTCTCCTGATAGCGTGCAAAGTTTATGTCTGAGTCAGCCTCCTGTCCCCAGAAGAATGCCTCCATCACGCCGCCGCGACCCACACCGATCTCCATTCGGCCACCGCTGAGGTTGTCCAGCATGCTGATCTCTTCGATGAGCCGCAAGGGATGATGCAACGGCAACACGTAAACACAAGGCCCGAAGCGCAGGTTCTTGGTGTGCTGGGATACCGCTGCCAAAAACACGTTCTGCGATGGTGCCAGGCTGTGAATGGCAGGAGTGTGATGCTCTGCCAGGTGATAGGCGTAGAAGCCGGCCTTATCCAGCCGCTCAATCTGCTCCAGACGCATCTCATAAGAGCGCTGCAACGGCATGTCCTGCTGGGGCTCTATGTGGTCAAATACACCAAACTGCAAAGCAAATCCTTTTTTTGAATAATGGGCAGATCTCTAATGCCTGAAGAAACAATTAATAAAGGCATGGCCTGATTTACACCAGCAAGCGTTTGGCTTACAGGCAGCCATTCCAATATAAAATTCTAGTCGAGGTCTCCGCTGTATGCTCGATACGCCATACTGGTAATCAGGCCGACGCGGTCTACATTAGCGAAGTGCGAGAACTTGCTGATGTCCACCTGCTTGGCCGTGTCTTCCACAGACAGGCCTGCGTCGTAGCCCTTGCGAATCTCCGAGTTCAGCAGGCCAAGAAGCTCAACCGATTCGTTGTACTCAGCTCTGCCGCCCACCGGTCCGTGACCAGGAACGATAATATCGGCGTCTACCTTGCTTACCTCGTCCATGACGGAAAGCCACTTGGTAATATGGCCATCCGGGAAAGCAGGAAGGGTCTTGTGCACCGCCAGGTCGCCCACGAACAGGACCTTGTCTCCAGGCAGGTACAGCAGGATGTCGCTTCCCGTGTGTGCTCGGCCGTGGTAGGAGAGCCTCAGTTCCCGGTCGCCCAGCCACAGAGACATCTCGTGACTGAAGGTTACGTCCGGGCGTGTCATGACGATCTGGTCTAGCTCCGGCCTCAAGGCTTCACGAGCGTAATAGCGGTTGAAGTTGTGGTCCCAGTCCCGCACAAAGTGGGCGCGGCAGTTGTCGTGCCCTACGATTGGGGACGGAAGGAAGTACTGGTTGCCGTAGACGTGGTCGCCATGAAAGTGGGTGTTGATGACGTAACGAATAGGCTTCGAGGTTACATTGCGGACCTTAGTGAGAAGATTGCCTGCCAATGATGGAGTCATTAACGTGTCGATCAAGATGACGCCTTCGTCACCTACGATGAATCCTGAATTGGTTGCACAATTTTCCTTGATTACGGCGAAGACGTTCTCCGCCACCTCTATAACACCTGATTTATATGATGATGTGGTCAATCAACGCCTCCGTGAATAATCTGATTTAGATATTTATCTGGAACTGGCTATAGCTGCACGTCTACATCTTTGAGATCAGGTGAAATTGCAATATGCGCGTCCGAAACTTCCTGCACCTGCTCAGGAGTGTAGCCCGGTGCAATCTCCCGCATGAGAAACCCATCTGATGTGATATCAAAGAGTCCCAGGTTTGTCATAAGAGTCGTCACGACGCCTATCGCTGTGGCGGGAAGATTAAGCTCTTTTAGCAGACGAGGCTTCCCGTCTCGCGTGGTGTGCTCCATTGCGATGAAGACCCGCTGGGCTCCCATTGCCAGGTCCATGGCCCCGCCAATGCCGCCGCCCTTGCGACCAGTGGTACGCCAGTTAGCGAAGTCTCCCTTTTCTGAGACCTCGTAACTACCCATGATGGAGACGTCTATGTAGCCCGCCCTGATAATGGCAAATGCATCTGCGTGATGCACTATCGACGCGCCAGGATTGATGTCCACGTACTGGCCGCCCGCGTTAACGAGGTATGGGTTCTCTTCGCCCTCCGGAAGCATCGAGCCGTATCCGATCACTCCGTTTTCGGAGTGGAACAGAACGTCCTTCGCATAATTTGAAATCATCGTGGGAATGCCGATGCCCAGGTTAACCAGCCATCCACTTTCGAACTCATCTGCGAGTCGCGCAGCCATATGTTGTCTTGTTAAAGGCTTCTGTTCCACCAAATCGCTTACCTATCTATCTTAATATTTGCCAGATATCGGCCGGAAACGGCCTTAACGGCGGTTTATCTTGTCCCAGATTCCATCCTCTGGAATCCTGACGATCCTATCAACGAACACCCCAGAAAGATGTACATTGTCTGGATCGATTTCCCCAGGCTTGAGTATCTCCTCCTCCACCTCGACAATGGTCATTTTAGCGGCCATGCCCATGATGGGGTTGAAGTTCCTCTGGGAAAGCTTGAACTGTAGGTTGCCAAACTCGTCAGCGCGCAGGGCCCTTACGAAGGAGTAATCGGCAGGAATCGGATATTCCAGCAGATACTCTTTGCCATCGATGATCCTGCTCTCTTTGCCTTCTGCCATCTCGGTGCCAACGCCTGTCCGCGTATAGAAGGCCCCGATACCTGAGCCGGCCGCTCGAATTCGCTCGGCCAGCGTACCCTGAGGCACTAGCTCTGCGTCGATCTCACCCGACTGGTACATCTCGTCGAACACGGTGACGTTGGACGGGTGAGGTGATGCCGTAAAGGCCATTATCATCTTCTTGAACTGGTGCGCGTTTATAAGGGTCGCGACATCTACCTGGTCATCGCGTCCACCCGAGCCATTGGAAACTCCGGTAAGGTTCTTCGCACCCTGGCTCAGTAGGGCCGCCATAAGGTTTCTTGGATGGCCCACGCCAGCGAATCCCGGAAACATGATTGTAGAGCCGTCGGGGATATCTGCGACGGCCTCATCAAAGGTCTGAAATACTTTGTTTTTCAATGCCACACTCCTAAGAACGAAGTCGATTATAGATGGGCGAAAATAGGTCGTCAACTACACCCAGGTCAACGACGATTGACCCCCTATAAAGGCGTTGGTACACTGCGCTTTAAAACCAAAACTGGTTTCGGATAGCGAACACAGGAGATATAGCTTAATGACGTGCGCAATCTGCAAACGAGACAACCGGGCCGACGCTAGTTTCTGCGACGGCTGCGGACGAAGACTTGCGGGAACTAATGGAAGCGTGCCAGAGGGCATCAAAGGTCCACTAGACGGCATTCGTGTTCTGGACTGGACGATGTGGCAGTTCGGCCCCGTCTCCACCATGATGCTGGCCGACATGGGCGCGGAGGTCATAAAAGTTGAGTCGTTGGACGGCGACCACGCCCGGCAGTTCCATCGAGTTAGCGGCGCTGCCACGGTGCTACCTGGCGGGCTCAATGCCTACTTTGAGTCCCTAAACAGACAAAAGACAAGCATCGCCCTTGACCTGAAGAACCCCAAGGGCACCGAGATCATGTACCAGCTGGCCAGAAAATCTGACGTTCTAATCCAGAACTTCCGGCAGGGTGTGGCTGAGCGGCTTAACCTGGGTTACGAGGATATTCATAAGCAGAACCCCATGCTGGTGTACGGCTCTGCCACGGGATTTGGCCCCAAAGGCCCTGACTCTGGCAAACCAGCTTTCGCATATACCGGCGAAGCAAGGTCGGGCTCGCTCTGGTGGGCAGGCCCCAACGACGGCAAGCCCTACAACCTGCAAAGCGTGGCGGACCAGATCGCTGGCATCATCCTGTCTTACGGTGTCTTGGGTGGCCTGATATCCCGAGACAAGCTGGGCTTTGGACAGAGGGTCGACGTTTCTCATCTGGGAAGCCTCATGTGGCTAGGCGGCAATCGCAACGGCATAGCACTGCTCAGCGGCAATACGCCGCAAAGGCAAGACAGGACTGAGGCCCGAAACGTTCTCTGGAACTCCTATAAGTGCAAAGACGATCTGTGGATCGCCTTCTCAATGAACCAGAGCGACCGCTACTGGCCGGATTTTTGCAAGGCCATTGAACGACCAGACTTCCTGGAGAATGAAAAGTTCAACGAAATGAATGCCCGCGCTGACAATAGGGAAGAGCTTATCAGGCTTCTCGACGATATTTTCGTAACCAAGGACAGAGAGTTCTGGCAGAATATAATGAACGAGACCGGCGGCATCATCTGGGCACCGGTGCAAGACATATGGGACCTGCCGGACGACCCACAGGTGAAACTGAACAACTACATCGTCGACTTTGATCACGACGTGCTGGGGAAGGTTAAGTACCTGCAGACCCCAGTAGGATACAGCGACACACCGCTCTCCACCCGCAAGTCCGCCCCGCAACACGGCGAGGACACGGAGAACATCCTCATAGATATGCTAGGCTACACATGGGACGACATTGCCAGCCTGCAGGACGAAGGCGTTATCCTGTAGATTGCTTTAAGGCAGAACCGCAGCGGCGTTCTGGGCCAGTGAGTTCGATCGCAACAGAACGTCGCTAGCGTGCTGAATGGCCTCCATCAGGGGCGCGGGATATATACCCACCAACACGATACTCACCAGAAGCACCGCCAGCACTATTGTCGTCATCTTGGGAACGAAGATAGGTGTGGGATCTTCGGGAGTCTCTACGTACATCTGCCTAACGATCATCAGGTAATAGTAGAGTGAAATTAGGCTTGCGACTGCGGCCAGACCGGCAAGCCACAACATACCACTAGCAGCAACGGCATTGAAGAGATAGAACTTGCTAGCGAATCCTGCGAAGATCGGCAGCCCAGCCAGCGAGAACATGGACACTGCCATGACCAGCCCAACCAGCGGCGCCCTCCGAGCGATGCCAGCCATTCCGGCCACATCCTCACGCCCAGTCGCGTTATAGATCGCAGCCAGGCACAGGAACGCAGCCAGGTTGGTTATAGCATACGCCACCAGATGCAGCATGATGCCATTGGTAACCAGATGCGACAGCTCGATTGATATCACGCCACCGTCTTTGACCACAACAATTGCAGCAATCCCCATGACCAGGTAACCCACCTGCCCAACACTGGAGTATGCCAGCAGCCTCTTCATGTTGGTCTGCACCAGCGCAACCAGGTTGCCCACGAACATAGTGGCCACAGCCATAATTATCAGCAGGAGCTGCCAGTCGCCAGCCACGGGCAGAAACGCCTCCGTGAACAGCCTTAGGATCAACGCGATGGCGGCCGCCTTGGAACCCACCGCGAGGTACGCCGTTATAGGTATGGGCGCGCCCTCATAGGCGTCCGGTGCCCACATGTGGAACGGCACAGCAGCTATCTTGAATCCAAGTCCAGCGATTATCAGGACAACGCCCAACATCAGTCCTGGACTCAGGTCTCCAGCGCTAGCCAACGCCGCACCGATCTCGTCGAAGCGCGTGGTGCCTAGCAGTCCGTATATCTGACTAATGCCGTATAGTAGCAAGGCCGAGGAGAAGGCACCCAGCAGAATGTACTTTGCGCCACCCTCATTAGACTTAGCCTTGTAGCGATCATAGGCGACCAGAACGTACAGGCCAAAGCTAAGAAGCTCCAGGGATATATACGCCGTCAATAGCTCTCCGGAGGCTGCCATCAACATCATGGCGGCCACAGTGAACAGCAGGATGCCGTAAAACTCGCCAGGGTACTCCAGATTGCGTTTTACGTAGTCGTGGGAGATCAGGACGACGAAGCCGCCCAACACCAGGAAGAACGCCTTGAAAAAGAGAGCGTAGCCGTCTATTCGCAGCAGTCCACCGTATAGCACCTCATCGGTGTCCCACAGGTAGAACAGCGAGAAAGCCAGAATCGCTATCAGCCCTACAACCGCCACAGCCGGGAGCAGGCTCTTGCGTTCCCGTCCTGTAAACAGGTCGAGCGTCAGCACCAGGAAGGCTAGTCCTGTGACCAGGAATTCGGGCATTAGCAGTAAGAAGTTATTGCTCATCTAATCTTTGTTTGCATCGCCTACGTTAATACGGCCATCAGTTCAAAAACGCCGGTATTTATTACTTTCAAGAACGGGAACGGGAATAGGCCAACCAGAAGTACGAAGCCTGCCAGTACCACGGAAGCCGCACCCTCTAACTTGCCCAGGTCTGTCTGGTCATCCCACTGCTCTGTAATCGGACCAAAGAAGACTTTGGCCAACAGACGCAGTATGTAAACGGCTGTAATAGCAGCGCCAATTACGGCTAGCACGCCCAACAACGGATACGTCTGGAACAGCCCCATGAATATCAGCAACTCCGCTACGAACCCGCTTAGCCCTGGCAGTCCCAGGGATGTCAGTCCCGCGAAGGCGAACAACACCGCCGTGACGCCCATACGTTTGGCCAGGCCGTCCAGCACCATGATGTCGCGCGTGTGAGTGCGCTGATAGACCACGCCCACCACGGTGAAGAAGAGGGCAGTCATAATGCCGTGGGAGAACATCTGCAGCACGCCGCCGCTCAGCCCTAACGGGTGCAGCGTGGCGATGCCCATAATTACATATCCCATGTGGCTGACGCTGGAGTAGCCAATTACGTATTTCAGGTCGGTCTGCCCCATGGCAGATATGGCGCCATATATTACGTTAACGGCGCCCAGGCCGATGAGCACAGGCATCCAGAACTGCGCACCCTCCGGCAGAATGAATATGGCAATACGAATAATTCCAAAGGCGCCCAGCTTCATCAAGACACCAGCGTGCACCATACTGACAGCCGTCGGCGCGGCCACGTGGCCGTCCGGAGACCAGGTATGGAAGGGCCAGAGCCCTGCCAATATGCCGAAGCCTAAGGCCAGGAACGGGAAGAAGATGATCTGGAAATTGCGAGAGTAATCTACGGCAGCCAACGCTCGAATGTCGAAGGTGCCCAGTCCCGCTTCCACGAATATGGCCATCATGCCGACCCAAATCAGCACGCTGCCTGCTACCAGAAACAGCATAAGCTTCATGGCCCCGTATTCTTTGGGACGCTTGAATCTTCCGAAGTCGCTGCTGCTGCCCCAGACGCCGATCAGCAGGTACATGGGGAGCACCGATAGCTCGTAGAAGAAGAAGAAAAAGAACAGGTCCATCGAAGCGAATACGCCGAATACACCGCCTAAAAGCAGGAAGTATAGGATGAAGAAATCCTTGTTCCAGGACTTGATGTTCCATGAGACCAGGACGCCAGTGAACATCACTACGCCGGTCAAAAGAACCATAGGGGCGGCGATGCCATCCACTCCCAGGGTCAGTGAAATACCCAGGTCCCCCATGGTCCACGGCCCAGGCAGGGCCAGCCAGTGCCAGGTGCGCTCAAACTGATATCCGCCTGGATCCAGGTAGTAGGCTATGAATACGTAGAACGTGAGCAGCATGACCATCAGGCCAAATGCCGAGGCAACCCACCGTATCAGGGAGGCACGCTCACTGGGAATGGCCATGATTAGCCCGGCCCCTAGCATGGGCAGGACTATGATGATAAATAAGAGATAGCTATCGAATAACTGCATCTAGGCCAGCACCAGCCACCAGACCACTGCCAGCGCGACGACGCCCAAGCCCATGGCCATGCCGTAGTTGTAGAACTTCCCGGTCTGCATGAACTTCAGCCCGACGCCTGTAAGTCGGGTTGCAAACGCAGACCCATCTACAATTCGATCGTTGACGATAGCTCTATCGAAGAGTGCCACCACACGGCCAAAGGCCAAGATAACCCGGTCGATGAGCCACTGGTACATCTCATCTATGTAGTACTTGTTCACCAGCAACTTATGAACCACGGGGAACTTCTGAGCAATCGCATGATGTGAAATGGTTCCCTTGTGATAGATAAGCCAGCCCAATCCGACGCCTACGCCAGCCAGGGACAAGGAAACGGCCATCAGCCAATATTCTGGGTGGAACCGGCCCTCATTGTCCAGGAAGTCGGCGAAGCCCGCATAATCTGCCGTCCATCCGATGGCAAGGAAGCCCACCGTTACCGAGAAGAAGGCCAGCAATATCAGAGGGAACGTCATCAACTTCGGGGACTCATGAGCGTGTTCAGCGTCGTCGGTACGCGGCGCGCCAGGGAAGACAATAAATACGACCCGGGCCATATATAGGGCGCTCAGCACAACTCCAGCCAGCGTTAGTGCCAGGAATACAAAGCTGCGATGATGCAGCACTGCCAGCAGCACCTCGTCCTTGCTGAAGAAACCACTTAGCGGAATTATTCCCGCCAGGGACGCCGCGCCTATTACAAAGGTCAGCGTCGTTATGCGCATGCCCCCCCTAAGACCGCCCATCTTCCACACGTCGGTCTCGTTGTTCATGCTGTGCATGATGCTACCCGCCCCCAAGAAGAGCATGGCTTTTGAGACACCGTGGGCCACCAGGTGAAAGATCGCCGCCGCCATGCCAAAGGCACCCAACGAGAGCATCATCAGACCCAGGTGGCTGATTGTCGAATACGCCAACACCCTCTTGATGTCTGTCATGACCAGCGCCATAGTACCGGCAAAGATGAAGGTGATCAGGCCAACTACGCTGATAGTCATCATTACCGACGGTACCAGCTCGAACATGGGCAGCATACGCGCTGTCAGATACACACCTGCCACAACCATTGTTGCTGCGTGAATCAACGCGCTTACGGGCGTAGGGCCCTCCATGGCGTCTGGTAGCCAGACATGGAACGGGAACTGCGCCGACTTGCCCATGGCTCCCATGAATATTAGCAGAGCAGAGGCCGTTATAGTGCCCATGCCTATTTCGCCAGCCTGAGCCATCTCAATTATCGTAGAGATTTCGAAGGTGCCTGTTGCCTTAAATAGCAGGATTATTCCAATCAGCAGGCCAACATCAGCGATACGGGTGGTGATGAACGCCTTCTTAGCCGCTTCCGCCGCAGACTTGCGCTCCCACCAGAAGCCAATGAGCAGGTAAGAGCCAAGTCCTACTATCTCCCATGCGAAATAGAGAAACAGCAGATTGTCTGCCAGCACCAGCGCCAGCATCGCCGCTGCGAAGAGGGCATGGACGGCGAAATACCAGCCGTAGCGGGGATCGCCTCTCATGTACTCCAGGGAATAGACCTGCACCAGAAAAGCGATGAAGGTCACCAGTCCCAGCATGACCACCGAAAGTTTGTCGACCATCATGCCCCAGGTGATATTGGTCTCACCAACGGTGATCCAGTTGAAGGAATAGGCCTTGTGGTCCAGTCCGCTGCCCAACAGATCGGCAAGAACGAACCAGAATATGACGAACCCGGCGAGAATGGCCAGGATAGATACGAAGGCACCTCGCTTGGGCAGGTATCTACCCAAAAAGGCAACGACGACGAACGCCAAGGCGCTCAGAGCCGGAATAAGCCACGCCAACTGCATCTAGTTCGATTCCTCACTATTTTTGGGGTCTTGTAGGGCCGAGGTCAAACCCTCATGCCGAGGCTCTCTCTCGAAAAGGAGAGGATGGTCAGTGCCGTTCGCAATCGAAGCGATTACGCCTTCTGTGTTGCCAATGTTGGTAGAAATCATTCGGAAATCTACCATTTCATCATGTCTATCTCATCGACGTTAACCGTCGACTTGTTGCGGTACAGTCGCAATATGATTGCCACAGCCAGGGCTAGCTCAGCAGCAGCAATAGTGATTACGAAAATAACCAGCACCTGACCCAAGGCCTTCTGGGCCTCTGTAAAGTCACCAAAGGCAGCGAATCCGATCAGGTTGATATTCACTGCGTTGAGCATCAACTCAATGGACATCAGGATGAGGACTGCGCTTCGCCTGGCGAGAACACCATATGCACCTATGGCAAACAGGGCCGCGCCTAGAATCTGAAAGTGGGCTAGCTCGATCATTCTCGCCCTCCGGTAGTGCGCACTAGCACGACCGCGCCAATTAGCGCCACCAGGAGCACCAGTGACGCGACCTCGAAAGGTATGGCCCACTGGGTGAACAGTTCGGTGCCCAGAGCCTTAAAGCTAACGCCTTCTCGTACGGCGGTGGTCACGGAGGTCCCGACTATGGAGACTGTAATTATCACGAAGAGGCCCAGAGCCACGAGGAATGCTATAGGCCACTGTTTGTTATCCGTGAGATTTTCGAAGTCCTCAATACGGGTCAGCATCAGGGAGAACAGGATCACGATGATCACTGCGCCACCGTAGATGAGGATCTGCACCAGGGCGAGGAATTCGGCGTAGGCCAGCAGGAATAGGCCAGCAACTCCCATGAGGGAGGCCAGCAAGGCGAAGGCCGCATACACGATGTTGCGGCTCATGACCACACCAAGAGCGCCACCCAAGGTAAGCGCTCCTGCAACGTAGAACAGTATTAGAGAGGGGGTAATCATCTATTTATCGGCAGAATCCTCACCGGCTTCAGAAGGGGCCATATCCTGGTTTGTAGACCCTTCAGCCTCTCGCTTGGCACGAGCTCTGGCCCGCGCGGCCTCCACTCTTTCCTTGGGCGTCATTTCGGTAGCTATCTCAGGCTCAGGCTCTGCTGAGACGGCCTCCACTGATGAAGTTTCAACCTCAGTCTGGCTTTCGCTAGTCCGTTTGGCGGCGGCTCTCGCTCTTGCAGCGGCGAGTCGCTCTTCTTTTGTCATGTCAGCCTTGGGCGTCGCTGGCGCGGCATCAGCCACAGGTGCAGCTTCTGCAGTACCACCTTCGCGCTTGGCGGCGGCTCGTGCTCTTGCGGCGGCGAGACGCTCTTCTTTCGTCATGTCAGCCTTGGCAGGAGCATCGGCCACTGCTGCGGGCGCTTCCGCCTTGGCAGCACGAACTTTCGGCACTCCACTGTTCTTTTCCGGTTGCTTTGGAGTCCAGCTCACTTCAGACTGATATTCGTCCCCGAGCTTCAGAAGGCCAGGTAGGTCCAGGCGATTGCCGTTACGCTGGTACTTGCTTAGCTCATGCTCGTGGCTCATCTCGATGGCGTCAAAATTGCACACATCGACACAGATAGCGCAAAGAATACATCTGCCCAGATTTATCTCGAACTGGTCGATAATCTTACGTCGGCTGCTCTTACCTTCGGCTGCCAGCGGATTATCTTTCATCTGAGCGGTCATGCACTGGGTAGGGCAGTTTCTAATGCAGACCATGCACCCGGTGCAGAAGGGCTCCTCGATTTCCTTGTCCCACATGAGCGCAGGAAAGCCCATATAACGCTCCTGGACCGCCTGTCGTTTGTCGGGCTCAGGGTATTGCGCAGTGATCGGCTTTCTACGAGCCGATTTCAGCGTCACCATTAGCCCTTCCAGAAACCCTATCATTTACTACCTCAGTAAGCGTTCTAAAGATTGATTATTTTAAGAATCAGCCGGTTAATCGGCGCCCGATGTCTGATCAGATGTTCCCCCGGTCATGACAACCGAGCCAGACCGAAGGCTGCTAGCAGAATACACTTTGACTGTGTGCCTTTCCAGGTTTGTTCCGGGGTTTCTAGCGATGATATAGAACACCCCTCCAAGTACTATTAGCGACACGATGGTCAGTACCCACATGGGGAACCCATAAAAAAGTACTACCGCCGTTAACACTATGTTGACGAAAGACAAGGGGACCAGCATCTTCCACCCGAAGGACATCAACTGGTCTATTCTAAGCCTCGGGTACGTCCCGCGAATCCAGAAGATTCCAATTATTACGGCATATGTCTTCGCCAAGAACCAGACTGCTGACAACGCCGAACCCAGCGCGCCATCAAATGGAATGGTTGGCCAGTTCCAGCCGCCAAAGAAAAGCAGCACTGTGAGAGCCGCAATGGTAAAGGTGTTGATGTACTCAGCAAGAAAGAACACAGACCAGTGAGCGCCGCTGTACTCGATAAACGGACCGCCGATCACCTCAGACTCGGCGTGGTGAATATCGAACGGCGTTCTGCCTAGCTCGGCAAGCCCCGCAGTAAAGAACAGGAACAGGCCTAAAGGCTGCCATAGGACATTGGCAAAAGTTGTTTGGGCGGCCACTATCTCCCGCAAGTTCAGCGACTGAGTCAGCATAGCCACGCCCAGAATCGCCATGATGAAAGGAATCTCGTAGCTGATGAGCTGGCCAGCGGCCCTGAGCCCTCCCAGGATGGCATACTTGTTAGCGGAGCCCCATCCAGCCATTACCAGTCCCATTACGGAGAGAACGGATATGGACACGATGTAGAACAGGCCCAGTTCCAGGTTGCTCAACACCAGGTCATGCGCCAGGGGGATCGTGACCCACAGAAGGAATGCCGGCAGAAAAACTGCCAACGGCGCCAACCAGTACACGCGTCGGTCTGCCCACGACGGCAAGAGGTCCTCTTTGGATAGTAGCTTTAGCGCGTCGGCTATGGGCTGAAGCGTCCCGTGGAAGCCCACGACCATAGGGCCCATACGCATCTGAATACGGGCTAGGGTCTTTCGCTCAACCCAGGTCTGCGCCAGCACCATTACTGAAAGAAATACGAATAGTCCGAGCGCGCCCAATAACAGATATATGATCAGTTCCAAGCTCAACGGTCGACTTCTCCTAAGATAATGTCGATGGAACCTAGGATAACCACCGCATCGGCGATGTAAGAGTCCCGCAGAAGGTGCTGCAAAGCCTGTAGGTTCGCAAACGAAGGTGCCCTGACCTTCACTCGATATGGCTTGTCACTGCCGTCGCTCACGAGAAACACACCAAGGTCTCCCCGGGGCGACTCCGTGCGTACGTAGACTTCACCCTTAGGCGGACGAGCGATGCGCCGAATGTCTGCCATTATGGGGCCGGACTCCATCTGGGCCATGGCCTGCTCAATGATGAGTATGGACTGCCGCATCTCTTCCACGCGGACGTAATACCTGTCCCAGCAGTCGCCGTATTTACCCACAGGTATACCGAATTCAAAACGATCGTAAATTGAATAAGGCTCGGTTACGCGGATGTCTTCTGCGACACCGCTAGCCCTCAACATCGGCCCTGATACGCCAAAGTCGATGGCGTCCTCTCCGCTAATCTGGCCTATGCCCTTGGTGCGGGCCAGAAACATCTCGTTTTGAGACAGAAGACTGTCACACTCATCGATGCCCTTCTTGAGGTCCTCAACGAGTTCCTTCATGCGCGCGGCGAAGTCGTCGGGCAACTCCTCTTTGACGCCGCCCACCCTGAAGTAGTTATGCATCATTCGGGCCCCGGTGACGTTTTCGAAAAGAGCCTGAATTCGCTCTCGCTCCCGGAAGCCATACAGCACAGGAGTCATCGCGCCAACGTCCAGCCCATAAACACCATAAAAGAGCATATGGCTGGCAATACGATTCAATTCACAGAGAATGACTCGAATATAGTTGGCCCGGTCCGGGACCTCTAGCGACATGAGCTTCTCCACAGCAAGAACGAAGACCAACTCGCTGTTGAGATTGCCTACATAGTCCATTCTGTCGAACAGAGTGAT
>CAUZQF010000031.1:0-13743 GCA_963581905.1 Dehalococcoidia bacterium | reverse complement strand
CTGAAGCTGCAGACCTCCGACCCGAACGATCAGCCTATTCTGGACTACAACTACTTCCAGGAGCCTGAGGACCTGGAGCGCATGAGGGATGCAGTGCGTCTCTGTGTGAAGCTATCCCAGCACGAGTCGTGGAGTGGCATCATCGATAGCCGTATCGAGCCATCAGACGAGGTATTAGAGTCCGACGATGACCTGGGCGACTGGATAAAGCGGGAGGTCAGCACTGGGCATCACGTCTCTTGCACCTGCAAGATGGGTCTGGCGTCAGACCCGATGGCTGTGGTGGACCAGTTTGGCAAGGTTCATGGGCTTGAAGGCCTGCGAGTTGTCGATGCCTCCATCATGCCCGACTGCGTTCGCGCCAACATCAACGTAACCGTCATGATGATAGGCGAGCGCATCGCCGATTTCGTCAAACAGGGAAATTAATTCTTTTGAATTGGGCCTAGTCATCAGTAATATGTCATTCTGAGTGCAGAGAGGAATCCAAGGTAATAGTCTGAATTAACGATCGTTTACCCCGCTGTGATAGGTGGTCGCGCTTCTCGGAATGACACTTGGCCATTGGCATTTGAAAGGCGGCATTGCGATGAATGAGGATTCGAAACGACCGAATCGAAGGGCGGCAAGGATTGCCCTGACCGGCACAACCATCACTGGCATACTTGGCGTCATTATGGCCATTAACGCCATCTCGTCTAGTGAGTATGTCGGCGCGGGCCTTCTCCTAATCGCGGCAGCAATAGCTTTCGGCGTGCTTGCTTTTAAGTACTAGTCCGACAGCCGGTTTACGGTGCCAGCGCAATCAAGACCAGCCCTACTACGATTAACGAAGACCCCAGCAGGCGGCCACGCCCAAAAGGTTCTTTGAGCACCACTATGCCCAGCAGCACTCCTATTACTATGCCAACCTCTCTGGCAGGGGCAACGTAGCTAACGCGGGAGAACTGTAACGCGGTGAGCACCATGCCGTATGCCAAGAACACCAGCAACGCCACTATCAAGATGCGGCCTCGGTTGTGCCTCCACTCAGTCTGAACTGTTTCCATGGAGTGGGATCGCAGAATGAATGGCGTTAGCCCCAGAGCACTTCCCAGGGACATCAGGTACATGTACAAGAATGGCGTAACGTGGCTAATGCCGACCTTGTCCCAGATGGAATAGGACGCGATTATCAGCCCTGTCATAACCGCATACCGACTGCCAGGCTCCTTAATTAGCTGTAAAGGGTTTTTCAATATTTGCCTGAAGTGTCCCCACCAATAGACGGTGTAAATCCCCATGATGACGGCGATTATTCCGATGATCGCAGGAATTGAAATCTCTTCGCCAAGGACCGATACGCCCAGCAGTGGCACGAGGGCCGGTCCCATTCCTCTGGCGATAGGGTACACGACGGACAGGTCGGCCCGGGCGTACCCTCTGCCAAGAAAGAGAAAGTACAGCACGTGCAATATGACCGTGCCCAGTACAAACCACCAGCCTATTATTCCCACCGGGTAAAGCCAAAGCAGAATCAGGGCGACAGGCACCATGAAAATCGAGAGGGCGACCTGGGACAACCAGACGAAGACCTCCTGGTTTGTTCCTCGCTTGACCAGAAAATTCCAGCTGGCGTGTAGGACCGCAGCCGACAGAATCAGTATTAGGGCAAGTCCGGTCATCTACCGCCGGTTACCTCCAGCACGGTTCCGGTGGTGAAGCTGGCCTCTGCTGACGCCAGGAACGACACCGCTCTGGCGACCTCTCGTGGATCGCCTGCGCGGCCCAGCGGAACATTGCCTGTCAACTCCTCCTTGGCCTCGGCAGAAAGCTCCTGGAAGCGGTCGTTAACTCGCGCGCCCGACTCTGTTAGCACGAAGCCCGGCATGACGGCGTTGACGTGTATGCCGTCCGGCGCGACGTCCTTGGCGAGCTGAGTTGTAAAGCCGATGATGCCCGACTTGGCAGCGGCGTAAGGCAGCCTGATTGCCGAGGTCCCCAGACCACCGAAGTGTCCTTTGGCGCTGGATGACGATATGTTCACAATGCGGCCGGACTGCTGTCGCCGCATGTGGGGCACAACCTCTCGGCTGCACAGGAAAGCGCTCTTGAGATTGATGTCCACGATGTGGTCCCACATGTCGTCGGTTACGTCTTCGATGTGCTGTATGCCGATGTTGCCACTGCCGCCAGCATTGTTCACCAAGACATCGATCTTGCCGAACTCTTGCAAAGCCCTCTCCACCATTTCCCGGACCTGAGCGGTATCAGTTACGTCGACGGTGATGGATATGGCCTTGCGTCCCATCTCGCCAACCTCAGCAGCCACGCTGGCCAACTTCTCCGGCTGCATGTCTGCCAGGAGCATGTCTGCGCCCTGAGAGGCAAATTCTAGGGCAATGGCTTTGCCGATTCCCTGCGCGGCTCCGGTAATGATGGCGGCGTTGCCTTCTAATCTCATAAGTGACTCCCATTCAGCACTCTTGGCGGTTCGACAAGTTTGATGACAGGAACTAAAATACCACATCTGAGTGCGGGTATTTCGACCTTCGCTCTTTATCCTCTAACCCAGAAGATATCGATAACGGAGCAAAACATGCCTGACGAGCCTTTGCATTTCTTGACCATAACCCAGTTGGCAGAAGACCTAAAATCCAAAAAAATCTCCCCGGTAGAAATTACCGAGTATATGCTTAGGCGAATCGACGATCTTGACGGTCAGTACAAGAGCTATGCCACTTTGATGGCGGACTCAGCCCGTGCCCAGGCTAAGGTAGCCGAATCGGAGATCGCTTCGGGCAATTATAGAGGGCCTCTGCACGGCGTGCCCATAGCTGTAAAGGACCTGTGCTTCACCAAGGGCGTGAGGACCATGGGAGGCAGCAAGGCCAGTGCAAATCATGTTCCTGATTTCGATGGCACTGTGGTTACCAAGCTGAACGAGGCTGGTGCAGTCATACTGGGCAAGCTTAACCTGACGGAAGGCGCCATGGGTGGCTATAACCCCGAGTTTCAGATCCCTATTAATCCTTGGAATGCTGATAGGTGGGCTGGCTCCTCTTCCAGCGGCTCCGGCGTGTCCACGGCGGCGGGACTGGCCTTTGGTACGCTGGGCAGCGACACAGGCGGCTCAATACGCTTCCCTGCCTCGTCTTGCGGAACCGTCGGGCTAAAGCCGACGTGGGGTCGTGTTAGTCGCTATGGTGTGCTGGCACTGGCCGAATCGCTGGACCACATTGGCCCTTTGACTCGCAGCTCGGCAGACGCCGCGATAATGCTTCAGGCTATCTCTGGACTGGATCCCAATGATCCTACGACCCTGCCTGCGCCTGTCCCCGATATGCTGGGCGGCATAGGTTCTGGCGTGCGGGGCCTTCGCATCGGCTGGAGCGAGAAGTACTCAACTGACGGCGTTGACACTGAGGTGGCGGCTGCCGTTCAGGAGGGCGTCAAGGTGCTGGAGAGTCTGGGAGCGGTAATCGTAGAAGTAGATATGCCTGACGTGGACTCCTACCTGAGCGCATGGCCAATCCTGTGCACATCGGAGGCTGTGGAGGCTCATGAGGCGACCTACCCTTCGCATAAAGACGACTACGGGCCCTTCTTTCGGGGATGGCTGGACATGGGCGCAGGTGTGACCGGTGCCGGATACGCCAAGGCCAATAATAGGCGGGACGAGCTGACCGGTCTGCTGCGACTTGCATTCGCGGATATCGATGCACTGGCATGCCCCACTATGGTCAACCCGCCACATCCTGTTACTGCCGAATCGAACTACGGACCGATGGACAACAGGCGCGGAACGTCTTTCCAGCGATACACGGTGCCTTATGACTTCAACGGCGCGCCCACGCTCTCGGTGCCGTGCGGTCTCAACAGCGAGGGACTGCCTCTAAGTCTGCAGTTCATCGGCAAGGACCTGTCGGAGACGCTGCTGTGCCGAATAGGCTACGCCTACGAGCAGGCCACCGATTGGCATAACCTACATCCGCCGGTCTAACTTCGGGGAGATTAGATGAGTGAACCGCTTCCACAGATCAAGCACGTCTACCAGAACCACCATCTGGACAGCACGCGGTGGGAAAATTTCCAGGTCCGTGACGACGACATTGTTATTGCCACGCCGTACAAGTCCGGCACAACGTGGATGCAGAACATCGTTCGGCATCTTGTTTTTCTAGGTCAGGACCAGATGCCGGCCCCGACCGACGTATCTCCCTGGCTGGACAACAGGCTGTTTCCCATAGAGGACATACTGTCGAAGTTGGAAGCCCAGGAACATCGCAGGTTCATCAAGACTCATCTGCCTCTGGACGGGCTGGCCTTTCATCAGCAGGTAAAGTACATAGTGATGGGACGCGATGCCCGTGATGTGTTCATGTCTCTGTGGAACCACTACCGCAATTACACGTCGGAGTTCATCAAACTGATGAACGAAGATGTGCCCGGACTGGTAGGTTCGCCTTTTCCGCCTTGCCCGGTGGACATAGGCACCTTTTGGTATATGTGGATGACCCGCGGCTGGTTTGAGTGGGAGCGGGAAGGTTATCCCTTCTGGTCCAACATATCTCATGCCCAGACCTGGTGGGATTTCCGCAGCCTGCCCAATATCTTATTCGTTCACTTTGCCGATCTGCTGGAGGACCCCAGCGGGGAAATTGCCAGGGTGGCCAAGTTCTTGGACGTAACGCCCTCAGATCAACAGGTCGAATCGATCGTTGAAGCCACAAGCTTTCAGTCGATGAAAGAGAAGGCTGTGGACTACGTTCCCGCAGGTGGGCGAGCTTGGGTTGGCGGAGCGCAGACCTTCATGAACCAGGGCATCAACGGCCGCTGGAAGAACGTGCTGGTGCCGGAGGACCTGTCGCTATATCACGAGTCCGCATCGCGAATCCTGTCGCCCAGCTGCCAGCAGTGGTTGGAGAACGGACGGTTGGCCTCAGCCTAAGACGCAGGCAAGTCAGAGACAGACGGCGCGCCTTTTAACAGCCAGTGGGCGCGACGTAGGCCTGAAGCTAAAGCTATCAGGACAATCGCCGTGGTCAGAAGGGCCAGCCACAATGGCCAAACGGTCCACGGCGCGGCGATGGCCACCAGGTAGAGCAGTACTCGATAGCTATCCGAATGGGTCCCGGTGTCGCGACCACGATCTTCCGCTTGTCCCCTACAGTGGAGAATATCGCGGGCAAGCCAACCAGAACGGCAACGGCGGGTATCACGAGCCACAGCGAAATGCCGGCTGCGGCCCATGGCCCTGCTACCCATGCTATGACCTCCACCGCAAACCGGGTGCTAGCGGACAGCGCATTGTCGTATGGATTATCGAAGGTGTGTCCCTGATTTCCCAAATAAGACCTCTACTGAATACCCTGGCCCTAGAACGCCACGTATCCGCCGTCGATGGGAATGGAGATACCGGTTACGTAGTCTGATGCCGCGCTGGCCAGGAATACGGCTGTGCCAGCCATGTCCTCCGGCAGGCCCCAGCGTCCGTGGGGAATGCGAGCCGATATCAGTTCGAATCGCTCCTTGAAGTCGGGATGAGTCCGAATGGGCTCCGTAAGTTCGGTTTCTATCCAGCCCGGCAGGATGGCGTTTGCCTGAATATTGTCCTTGGCCCACGCGGTGGCGATGCTCTTGGTGAGCTGGACTACGCCGCCCTTGCTCGCCGAATACGGCATAACCAGGTCGTGGCCAAATATGGAAGTCATGGAGCCGATGTTGATTATCTTGCCGCCGCCCGCTGCCTTCATATGTGAATAAACCTCGCGGCAAGGCAGGAACGTGCCCGTGAGGTTGACGTCCATGATCTGGTTCCAGTCGTCCAGAGTGTAGTCCTGCGGTGCCTTGCGAATGCCTATGCCAGCGTTGTTGACAAGAATATCCACACTGCCGAAGGTATCGATGGCTGTCTTCACCATGTCAGCGACTTCGTTTTCGTACTGGACGTTGGTGGTGGTGCCAGCGGCCTTGAAGCCCTGGCTCTGCAGCTCTTTAACGACAGCGTCAGTCTTGGCGGCGTTGCGCGCTGCAATGAGAACGCTGGCGCCGGCTTCCGCTAGTCCCCTGGCAATGCCGAGACCTATGCCTCCGTTGCCGCCGGTGATGACGGCTGTTTTGCCGGTAAGATCGAACATTCCGTTATCAGGCATGTTCACTCCTTTATTTTTGAAAATCATCAACCCGAACAGGTTATTACAAATGAGGCAGGAATGGCTAATCTTTTCATCCGGGTGCTGGTGAGGTAGGGGCAATTACGTGGGAGTGGTTGACTGAATTTCCTGTGAGGTCATGGGCCTTCGTCGTAACGGCGAATTGGTCGCATTGGTCATCCAAGACAAATGCAATGGCAGGCATCTGGCCATATAACGGCTGACGTCCATTAACAATAGCCACCTAGGCATTTGGCCACTCTGGTCATGCTAAAGCAATCGTTTGGGCAATAAACGATAGTGTTCATCCAAGCACAGCCACCAAAGCATTGGCTGCTCTATTCATGCAAAAAAATCATGCAGAACGACGGAGGGGACCGTTGGGGCGCAGCTCGTCCAGAATGGCTGTGGTCTTGGAGTCGAGGGCCTGGCCGGTCTTGCGGTGCTTCGCCAGGAGGTCGAGCGCCAGGTCGGAAACGCCTGGTTTGATTCGAAGCTCTTCTGGCATATATCGAATGCACCGTCGCATGAGGACCTTGGCCGGCCGATTGGTCTTCTCCAAGCAGCCATATGCGTAAATGCACATATAGGAATGGCATATCGTAGTTTCGCGGTAAAGGGCGGGTACACGGCTGGACGACGGCGCCATGTGGTTGTTCATGAAGTTATCAAGGCTCTTTTCCGATGAGCCGGGCGCAGGCGCTCGAGGTCGCATATATCCCGTCCGGTGGAGGGTCTATTCGCAATGAACGATCCTGAATACCAGTCATTGAAATCTGAGCCTGTGTAGATTATTGAACAATGTCTAGGAAAGATACAATAATTATTGAGGACGTTTTGTGCGGTTTCTGAAACAGATGTTCCAAAATGTGAGGGGCAGTGATTACTTAGATGGCAACAAAAAAACAGGGACAGCCTACTAAAGGCTGTCCCTGTTTTACTTCTGGAACTTAGTTTTGCCGGTTAGGCTGACTTTTGCTCGAAGGTCGAGGACGACATGGGTGCCCTGTCCCCTGTTTCCATGATCAGAGTGACTGGCGACGTCCCGTAAATTGTCGTTTCATCCACAACGCACTTGCTGACCCCGGTCATGCTGGGCAGTTCGTACATTACGTCCAACAGCGTCTGCTCTAGGATCGAGCGTAGGCCTCTTGCACCTGTCTTCTGCTTGAGAGCCTCGTCGGCTGCCGCTTCCAAGGCGGATTCCGTGAATACCAGCTCGACGTCGTCCATGTTGAACAGGTACTCGTACTGCTTAACAAAAGCGTTCTTGGGCTCGGTCAGCACCTTGATGAGTGCCGCCTTGTCCAGTGATCGTAGGCTGGCCACGACTGGCAAGCGTCCAATGAACTCAGGAATGAATCCGTAATCCATAAGGTCGTCTGCTAGAACAAACTGGAGTGCAGAGCCGTCAGACTCCTTGTTGTCCCAGTTTGCGCTGCCGCCGCGCTTGAAACCAATTGATTGGCGGTCTCTGAACACGCGCTTATTGACGATCTCCTCCATGCCTTCGAAGGCACCGCCGCACATGAACAGGATGTTGTCCGTTTTTATCTGCAGGAAGTCCTGGTGTGGATGCTTGCGGCCACCCTGTGGCGGTACGTTGGCAACACATCCCTCGATTATCTTGAGCAGGGCCTGCTGGACTCCCTCTCCTGACACGTCTCGGGTGATGGAGGGATTTGGGCTCTTTCGGGCTATCTTATCGATCTCATCGATGTAGATGATGCCTTGTTCTGCCCGAGCGACGTCGTAGTCAGCTGCCTGGATAAGTCGGAGAAGAATATTTTCGACGTCCTCTCCTACGTAACCGGCTTCCGTTAACGACGTTGCATCTGCAATGGCGAAGGGCACATCCAGGATGCGTGCCAAGGTCTGCGCCAGATGGGTCTTGCCGGAGCCGGAGGGCCCCAGCATCAGTATGTTAGCTTTTTGAAGCTCAATGTCGCCGGTGCTCTTCTGGTTCGATCCTATGCGCTTGTAGTGGTTATATACCGCTACGCTCAGGATTTTTTTGGCGTGCCCTTGGCCAACGACGTACTCGTCGAGCTTTTCGAATATGGTCTTAGGAGTCAGTCCGCCCGTAATGGCGTCGGTTGTCGCCTCTTTGGTCTGTGTCGGACTTTCCTCGGCGATGATCTGGTCGCAAAGCGTAACGCATTCATCACAGATGAACACCCTATCTGGCCCTGCAATCAGTCGCTTAACTTGTCCTTGCGCTTTACCGCAAAAGGAGCATTGGTATTCTGTTCGGCCACTCATATGTGGACGCTACCCCCTGATAAGTAAGAGTATCCCCAATGGCGGACGATCTCTAATCCTTGCTAGGTGTCGAGACCAACACTTCGTCTATCAGACCGTATTCCTGGGCCTGTTCCGCGCTCAGGTAGTAGTCACGATCTGTATCTTGTGCAACCTTATCATAAGGCTGGCCGGTATTCTCTGAGAGGATCGTACGGATTTTGTCCTGCATTCGTAGTATCTCTCGTGCGTGTATCTCAATGTCAGTAGCCTGTCCCTGTGCGCCGCCTAGTGGCTGGTGCATGTGCACCGTGGAGTTCGGCAAAGCGAATCGCTTGCCTTTCTCTCCTGCACAAAGCAGCACTGTGCCCATGCTGGCTGCCAGTCCCACGCATATGGTTGACACGTTGGGGCGGATGAGATGCATGGTATCGAAAATAGCTAATCCTGCACTGATTACTCCACCTGGGGAATTTATGTACAGGCTGATGTCCCGGTCGGGTTCTTCCCGGTCCAGGAACAGCAATTGGGCAATAATGGCGTTGGCCACATGGTCAACGATTGGCGTACCCAGAAAAATGATTCGCTCCTTAAGAAGCAGCGAGTATATGTCGTAAGCGCGCTCACCACGGGCACCCGACTCCACAACCATGGGAATTACGTTCTCGGGCCGGGCGTTCTGAGGCCATTGACTGGAAATGAAATCCTCAGGCCTGTAAAGCATATTTCTTACTCTCCTTCGCTTTGTTCCGATGTTTCGTCTTCTGTGCTTCCGTCTTCGCCATCTTGTGTATCGTCAACGCTTTCGGGTTTGGACTTAGCGCCGAATGACTTTTCGCCCTTTGCTATTGCCACAAGCCGTTCTAGCGTTTTTTCTGAACTGAGTACCCGATTGACGGATTCCCGCATTTCATCTGTGAACTCTGGCTGGACTGGAAGACCCTCTGTATCCTGGGTGTTATTGGCGAGGATCTCTGTGATCCTCTCCTCGACATCCTCCTCCGAAACCTCTATGCCCTCCTCCTCTGCCAGTTTGGACATGGCGTAGGTCCGCTTGATGCGTGCCTCTGCCTCGGAACGAAGTTCGTCGCGCATCTCCTCTTCGGATTTGCCGATGGATCGAAGGTAGTCGTCCAGTCGAACGTTGATCTGGCTCAACACCCGGGACCTCTCGCCCTCCATATGAGTCACCTCGTGGCCCACCATAACTGGTGCAACCTCGATGGTTACCCCTTTTAGGAAGGCCTCCATCACGGCCTCGTTATACTTCTGAGTTGCGCTGCTCTCCGCTGCCTCGTTGGCGTCGCTTTCGATCTCCGCTTTCATGGCTTCGAAGGATTCGTAGCCGTCGCCTACGCTCTTGGCAAATTCGTCGTCCAACTCTGGCAAGACTCTTTCCTTGATCTCGCCAACAGTGACTGAAAAGGCAACATCTTTGCCTGCCAACTTCTCGTCACCGAATTCTTCTGGAATGGGCAGGGTGAATTCTTTGACCTCATCCTGTGCCATATCCGCCAGTTGCTGAGCGAAGCCAGGGAACGGCCGGTCGGAGTCTTCATCGAGGAAGATGACTGCGTCCTTTTCGTCTACGACGCTGTCGCCGTCTATAAGGCCCGTGGCCTGGATAGTTACCAGGTCGCCCATCTGGACAGTACGCTCAACCGGCTCCCATGATGCCATACCATGTTGAATCTGTTCCAGGCGTTGTTGGACATCTTCTTCGCTAACATTTGCCGGTTCTTCTTCGACGGAGATTTCCTTGTAAGCGCCCAGGGATACCTCGGGCATTAAAGGAACTGTGGCCTTAACGATGATCGGATCCAGCTCTTCCAACTCAATGCTAGGCATACCGGCAGCCTCAATGGACCGCTCTTCAATGGCCTTGCCTGTAATCTCAGGCAGCATTGTGTCCAAGACTTCGTTCAATAGGGATTCTCTTCCTACGAACTGCTCGACGATTCTTCGAGGCGCTTTGCCTTTCCGGAAACCGGGGATGGCAAGACGGGGTGCGATTTTGCGATAGCCTTGATCAATATACGAGTCGAGATCGTCCTCCTCAAGCTCGATATTAAGCACGGTTTGGCGGTCTACGACTTCTTCTTGGGTGATTTTCACAGATGGCTCCCAGGCATAGGGTTAATGTAATAATTATATCACGCGCGGACTTAATTCAAAAGATTCGACGGGCATCTTCGAAATCGAGTTTGCCGCAGAGTTAAGCCATTCCCATGTCAAATTGAGTGATTAGACCAGTGAACTTGACAGGGCCAAGTATAGTAGATAGGTGAGTTGACTACCTTTAACAGGTTTTTTACGATTGCGACTAGGCCCACAATCAATGGGCGCATAGAGCTGTTTAGACGGGTGATACCGGGTTAACAGCCCTGCGACATGAGTTCTGATGCCGGACTTGAATGCGGGAATTCTCCGCCACTAAAGAAGGGGCAAGAAATTACACCTGGCAAATGCACCGCTTTTGCCAGGAAACCGCTATAATAAATCAACGGGTCTGCTCCATCTAGTCGGCATCTGTATTTGTAGCGAATTCCAGGTGTAGAAAATGCCAGAACAGAAAAAACCAGACCAGTATCAATCTGAGATTGAAGAGATCCTGAGGAAAGCCGACCTGGATGCTCCTATCCCTATTCGGCCGAAAAAGCCCAGCTTCTTTAATTTGACGAAGAAGTACGTCCGGCAATCCTTGGAAGGTAAAGCCTGGTCTATCACCCCTGGGCGTATTGTTCTCGTAGCGGTTAGCTTGATACTGTTGGCTGCCATTACAAGGATGATTGTGCCTATTGCCTTCGGTCCACTGGCGTGGGCGGGGTTGCTTCTTTTCATAATTGGCTACGGTATGTTTTTTGTGAAGCCACCAAAGGAACCAGAGCAGCGCTGGCGTGGTCAGTCGCTGGAAGATCCCAAAACTCCTGGACCCATGACCAACTTTGTTGACCGCATATGCCGAAAGTTTAAGCGGTAAGTCTGAAATCGACGATAAAGAAAAGCCCCGCCAATTGGCGGGGCTTTTTAATTTCACCTTAGCCCTGGGGACGCTAAGCGCTGGCTGCTAGACTGCGCACTCGCCTTCGCCGCGCTCCAAGATGTACTTGATGGTCTTGTCCCAGTCGATGTACTGGTCCAGAGTATCCCTGTTCAGTTCAGGTATGTTCTTGAACCTGGTCAGTAGATCCTCGTAATAAGGGTTGCCTACCCTCAGAACGTAGTCCTTGAAGACCTCGTCATCCTGGTGGTTGGCCTGGAAATCGGCCACAACCAGTTTCATGGCTTCAGGAGCTAGCTTTGCAGGAATCTTCGTTTTTATGCGCTGACCGAAGCGTGGGTCACCGCCTTCGAAGCTTCCTCCCAGGAACAGCTCGTAGGCAGGCACCTGGCCACCGGGGCCCTTGGCCGCCGCGCCGTGAAATCCGATGTCGGCGATGTGGTGCTGACCACAGCCGTTCGGGCAGCCGCTCATCTTCACACGCATCTTGCTCACCAGCGGGTCGGACTTGTCTATCTCGTCGATGGTGTCGCTAATTGCCCTGCCCAGGCCCATAGATGCCGTGATGCCCAGCTTGCAGCTATCTGTGCCTGGGCATGAAACGACGTCTGAAATGCCATGGACGCCCGAGTCGCCAAAGCCGATCTCACTGAGCTTTTGCCAGACCTCATAAAGGGCATTTTCAGGTACCCAGCGGAGGGTCAGATTCTGCTGATGGGTCAGGCGTGCTCGACCGCCAGCATACTCGCGCGATATGTCGGCCAATTGACCGAACTGCTGCGCGTCGATGTCGCCCATTTTCACCTTAATGTTGACGGCCCTATAGCCAGCCTGCCTCTGTGTCTCAACGTTAGTGTCAAGCCACGCCTGGAACTCAGGTTCGTTGCCATGGGGCTTGTAATCGCCGTCCAGACTCGGAGCGTCACCGGCTTCGTCGTCAATGAACAGAAGGTCTTTGGGATCGAAAGAACGCTGGGCCCAGGACTCCTTTAGCTCCTCTTCCACCTCTGACCTGAACTGGTCAATGCCAACTCTATCGATGTAGAACTTGATGCGGGCTTTCATGCGGTTCTTTCGCAGCTCGTCGGTGCGATGGAACACGCGAATGACCGCTTCGGTTACTTTCAGGTACTCCTCGACCGGCACGAACTCAAAGAGCGTTGGTGCAATGCGAGGCATGATGGCTGTACCGCCGCCGGTGACCATCTTGAAGCCCTTCTTGCCGTCCTGCATCTTGGGTATGAAGCCGACGTCGTGTATGGGCGTGATGGCGCAGTCACTGGCGCAGCCGGACATGGCCGTCTTGATCTTACGAGGGAGGGCCTGCGTGAAGGGGTGCCGCACGAAGTACCGAGCATAGGCGGCTGCGTACGGTGATACGTCGAAGGGCTCATTGGCGCAAACGCCTGCCATGGCGCAGCCGGTCACGTTGCGGACTGTGTTGCCGCAGGCCTCACGGGTACTTAGGCCAACGTCGCCAATAAGTCGCAGAATCTCAGGAGTCTGCTCAAGAGGAATGTGGTGGAACTGGAAGTTCTCGCGGGTCGTAATGTGACCCTTCTTCAGCGGAGCAAACTTATCCGCTACCACTCCAAGCGCCTCCAACTGATCGGCCGTAATGGCTCCGAAAGGTGCCTTGATTCTCAGCATCTGCTCGTCGACCTGGCGCTGTCCGTATACGCCCTGCCTCAGGCGAAATGCCATGAAATCATTGGGTGCCCATTCACCTGCCTGGAACTTCGTTACCTGCTCCTCAAAGTCAGCTATCTCTTCAGGCAGCACCTCGATAATGCCCGGGATGCGAGGCTTCCAATCTGTTTGCGTCATTCTTTTACCTTCCCTTATTGACTTTGTGGATCTGACTATAGTTGGCGGTTCTACTGTTATTTTAATTCCCGAAACGTAAAACGCCCCGCTCACAACATGTCATGAGCGGGGCGTATAAAAGGCATTAAATTGCCGAACGACCGCTAGCGGACGCTACAACAAGAACAGAGGATTACCGAATTCACTTTCAACATGTGTCGAATACTTTAGCAAGGCTTTGGCCTTACTGTCAATTATGACTCACTTTATTGTCGGCATTTTCACAGGTAATGCGTGTAAAGCCTTGGATAAGGCGGATAAGGGCCCGGTCTTATCCGTTTCGAGAATAGCATCGTTGTAGGTACTAACTAGTTATTAACAAAGAGAACTAGCTAATTTGAAAGGCCAGAATCTTACCATTAAGCCCTACATCTAAAGAGTGTGTGGAAATACTACTGTAATGAATTTGAGCCTGAGTACGAGGCATAGCACGCTATAATCGTATTAGGGCAAACCTCAACCAGCGCATGTCCTCAAGCGATGCTGAATATTAATTGCGCT
>CAUZQF010000030.1:0-14034 GCA_963581905.1 Dehalococcoidia bacterium | reverse complement strand
AGTTATTCGGGGTTTAATTTTGTAATTTGGCTTTAACAGAATCCAGGAGTAAGATCGAAATGGATGTCCAGAGCGTCAAACTCGAATCGCGAAACGTTATTGGCAAGAAGGTCAAGAGGCTTCGCAAACAGGGGATTCTTCCTGTTCACGTATATGGAACGTCTGCATCGCCCGTCGCTTTGCAGGGTGATCTGCTGATGTTCCGCAAGCTGGTTCAACAGATTGGCACCAACAGGCCAGTGTCAATAGAGGTGGAAGGCCAGGAAGGCCAGGACCTCTGCTTTGTGCGAGAGATTCAGCGTCATCCGGTTACGGAAGATCTTCTGCACATCGATTTCATTCGCGTTGATGTGACGCAGACGACAAGGGCAGAGGTGCCGATTACCTTAGTTGGTGATGCTCCTGCGACCAGGCAGGGCGGCACGCTGCTGCAGCCTCTGCAATCCATCCTCGTAGAGGCATTGCCGATGAATATACCGGCTTCTCTTGATGTGGACGTTACCGGTATGGATGACTTTGACAAGGCCATATACGTTCGGGACGTCGCTGTGGGTGCCAACGTCACCGTCATCAGCGATGAGGGCGACATGGTAGCTAGGGTAATCCCACCGCGTGTCGAGGCAGAGCCAGTGACAGGTGGAGGAGCGATCGAGAGCGACGGCGAAGCCGATGCTACCGCGGACGCAGGAACAGCGGAAGGCGGAGCCTCCGAAGGCTAGAGTTCGAATATGTAGAAAGGGCCGCACTTATGTGCGGCCCTTTTTTTATTTCAAAAACCCACCAAGATTATTAGGTTGGAGTTAAGCTACCCGATGTGGTGCCAGTGCCTGCATGTTAGGCGTGAATCCCAGGCCAGGGCGGTCCGGAGCCAGCACGTAACCATCGGCCACTTCTAGCTGCTCATCGAACATGATTCCCCACATGGGGTCGGTGGAATCGCTGTAGTATTCCAAAATCAGGCCGTTGGAGATTGCTGAGACCAGATGGATGTGCACTTCCTGCTTGCCGTGGGGCGCGATAGGAAGGTCTTGAGCCTGAGCCAGCGCGGCAACCTTCATAAACTCAGATATGCCCCCCATGATTAGCGCATCAGGCTGAATTATGGCCGCGCACCGATTGTTTATGAGATCGCGGAAGCCATATTTGGTGTACTCATTCTCTCCGGTTGCAATGGGAATAGAGGTAGACCTGCTTATCAGCCTGTGGCCCTCGTAGTCGTCGGGATTCACCGGCTCTTCGAACCAGTAGACGTCGTACTTCTCGGTCTTCCGGGCGATCTCGATGGCCTCGTAGAATCGGTAGGCACAGTTGGCGTCCATCATCACCTTTACGTCCGGCCCGACCGACTCCCGCACGACTCTTACTCTCTCGACATCTTCGTTGATGGTCGCGCCGCCTATTTTCATTTTGACGGCCTTCGCGCCCATGTCTACGGCCTTTTCCATTTCTGTAGCCAGCTCTTTTAGGCCCTTGCCCTCTTCGTAATAGCCGCCAGCGATGTAGACGGGCACCTTGTCTGCATAGCCCCCCAGAAGCTGATGAACTGGGCGTCCGGCCACCTTGCCTTTGATGTCCCAAAGGCCTATATCTATGCCGCTGATTACTCTGGTGCTGACGCCGCGCCTGCCCACTAGTTTCGGCTGCCACATGGCGTCCCAGATACGCTCCGTATTAAAGGGGTCCTGGCCTATGAGGTATTGCTTGAAGTGGTCCATGAAGCTGACGCCGACCTCTTCCGATCCCTGAATACCACCGTAGTAACCGTAACCTGTAATACCCTCGTCAGTCTTGATTGTTACTACATTAAGGCCCGAAGTAGGATAGGTATACATGCCATTTCGAATAGGCGCGTGCCTTTTCCAACGGTAGACTTCGATACTAACGTCCGTAATTTTCATAAGTCCCCATTCCTCCACTAAAAGTTACAGTTTTTGGGAAAGCGTCGGTATTTTACCATAGCTCGAATCTTGTAAAAGTCTAAGAAAGAGTAATCCTGATCCATAGGACTAATTTCAGGGCCTGTGCTAGCGTAATTGATAGGCAATACTGGCCATAGGCAATTGGGAATATGGCCAGGAGAATTGTCGTCGTATGGGAGGAGGCAGACGAATGTCGATTCGTCCTGTAATTGTAATTACATTTTTGGCTGTGCTGATAGGCGCTGCGATTGGTGGTGGCACGTTGCTTGGGCGGAGCCTAAGTGCGTCCCCGCCGGCCAGTGTCGTGGTGTCGCCACAACTGCAATCGTCCACGGGCCAGTATCCATTCACCATGCAGGGCCTCCTGTTGGACGAGAATGGCGATCCAGTATCAAACAGCTCGCACTCTCTTACATTCGCAATTTACGATGATCCTGACGTTAGCCCCGCCCTGTGGAGTGAGTCGCGAACCGTCTTTACTTTGAACGGGCTGTTTACGACAGAGCTTGGCGTTGTTAAAGAGATCGAATCTGATATCTTCGCTAACAATTCCAAGACCTGGCTGGGCATAAGGGTTGAATTCAACCCGGAACTTAGGCCTCGCGTAAGAATGTCCTACTCTCCATACGCCATCCACGCTGTCACTGCGGGAAGTCTTATAAAGGTTCCTCCAAGCCCTGAAAGGGTGGCAGTGCTTCGCTGGTACGAAACCAATGAGACCGGAATAGGTGTCGATCTTGATGACCGACCCGGTGCCATCGCTTATGACGGCAAATTCATGTGGGTGGCAAATCAGGGAGATGACGATGTTTCGGGCGACGACGCTGTAACCAAAATCGACGCGTATACCCGCAAAGCTATTGCCAATTTCCCAGTCGGCACGAACCCCAGCGCCGTCGCATTCGATGGTGAGAATATTTGGGTCGCCAACTATGGCAGCAACGACCTTACGAAATTTAAGGTTGACGGAACCAAGAAACGAACACTTCCGGCCGGTGCGCCGGGAAAGGGTATACGGCCAGTTGCTCTCGCCTTTGACGGGGAGTTCATGTGGGTGGTGAACGAAGGGGATGGCGAGGTAGTGCTGTATGACGTAAACGATGAAACTATTTCGAGAACGGTAGCGGTGGGTGATAGCCCTTCCAAAATCGCCTTCGATGGGGAGCTCATGTGGGTTCTTAATTCGGGAACTCGCAATGTCACGCGCATAAATGCCAAAACGGGTGCTGAAGTAGACAGGATTAAAGCTGGCGATGGGCAGTCTGCACTGGTTTTTGACGGAACCAGTATGTGGGTAGTCGACGAGGGCGATAATTCCGTAACGAAGATCCGAGCCAGTGATGCGGAGATACTGGGCACCTTCGACGTGGGAGGGTCTCGACCCATTGCCATAGGTTTTGATGGTAGTTCTATATGGACGGCGAACCGTAACGGCAACAACGTGACCAAGTTCAACCAGTCTGATGGAACTATTATCGGCACTTACAGTGTTGGCCGGACCCCTGTAGATATCGCATTCGATGGTGTCTATATGTGGATTGTTAGCCAAGAAGACGACAAAGTGACGATAAAATAAATGAGATTTCTCAAGCATGTCGTTACCAGCCGTCGGCGAAGAAGGCATTTTGTTGTCGCCATGTCTGTGGTGGGTGTAGCACTGGCATTTAGCGCAAGCTTTGTCGCGGCACAAGAGTCCAGAATCTTCTTGCCGTGGTTTACTCAGTCGAACGGCGGCGGATCGAGTTCTGATGGTGACACAAAAGTGCGGATCACCTTTGGGCAGGTCGCAGTGGGTAGGTCAAGTTCTGATGATTTCGATCTCAAACTTGGCTACGACCATGGCGTCTATGCCGGCGCGCCAGCATTTGCTGGTAGTGTCCTGGAGCAGGCGCTAACTCCGCTTCCTGATGCGACGGCTACATTGCCGCCAACGAACACTCCTGTCCCAACTGAAGGACCATTAGAGGAGACGGCCACACCCTCTGCTGTAGAAGACACTCCTACACCGGAAGCGCCCGTTGTCGAGGAAACGCCGGAGGCGGCACATACGCCAATGCCAATTTTAACCTCGACCTCCGTGCCGCCAACGCAGCTTCCAGCAGTTGTGACGCCGCCTGAAGATTTGCCTACGAACACGCCAATTGTGATAGTAGTCACCACCGCACCAGAGCCTAATACTGAGCCGGCAGCGACAGCAACGCCATTTATTATTGTGGTCACCGCGCCGCCAGCTGATACGCCGACACCTACGCCGCCGTCGTCCGGGAGCGCATGTGGGGTGGCTGCAAATGGTGGGTCTGGCCCTCTCGACCTGGGCATGTTGATGCTCCTGATAGCCCCTGTGATGCTTTGGAGGTTTGGAATTAAGCCATGATGATTTGGAAAAGGTGGGGAGCTGTCCTTCTGGGACTGCTACTGCTGATACTGACGGTCGCCGTCGGGGCAGGCGCGTCACTGGCATTTAATGGTGCGCAGGACTCACCAGTGTTTACATCAGACCTGCAAGCGTCATCAATCGAGTTTCCTATTTCGATTCAGGGCGTCTTGTCGGATGAAGACGGTAAAGCTGTTCCCAATGGCTCTCATAACATAACCTTCTCAATTTACAATGAGGCCTCGGGCGGAACGCGTCTGTGGGAAGAGTCCCAGAGCTTAGCCAGTTCAGGCGGACTTTTCGATACCCTTCTGGGGAAATCCAAACCCATAGACCCATATATCTTGAACGATTCGCCGGAAACCTATCTTGGCATCAAGGTCGGTAACGACCCTGAACTGGATCCTCGGCTTCGTCTGGCATACGCACCTTATGCAATATGCAATCCAGGCTGTGGCATCCTACGATTCTGATACTTTGGACGGTTTCGATTCGTCAGACTTCGCTCTAAAGGGTGAGGTACAGTCATCAGGTGGCGTTACGGTCGCAGCATCCTCGTATGGCCCCTTCTCGTCCAGTATTTTGGATAACGATGGCAACGTTGGCAGTTATGCGTCGATGGTAATTGGACTTGATGGCCTAGCCGTTATCAGCTACTACGACGCAGGTGACGAAGACCTCAAAGTGGCCCATTGTTCCAACACGACCTGTTCCAGCTCAAGCATCTTTACTGTAGACAGTGTAGGGAAGATAGGGAAATTTACCTCTATTTCCATTGGGGTAGACGGTCTGCCTCTCATTAGCTACTACGCGAAACAGCTGGAAACCTGAAATTGGTCCACTGTGGCTTGGTCGATTGCGACGACTCCGACGACGACAACATCATAACGACTGTAGACTGGTCAGGTCAGGTGGGGGAGCACAGCGTGAATGTGCCGAGCATTGATGGCCTGCCAATTATCATCTACTACGATGATACCTCTGGGGCTCTAAAGTCCTTGCGCTGTGCCTACGTCGGCTGCGCCATTCTGTAAAGGGAAACTGCCCTATGCGGACGTGCACGACCCAATACGCCGTTTGCCGAGGCTTCATTGACACGGCTCACAAGGCCTGATGTATGATGACCGTGACGAAAGTTTTGGCAGATGTATACCCATATCCACCGATGCCTGTTAATTCGTTGGCGACTGAAATCAGTTTGCTAATCCACAAGTCGTAACGTTAGGGCCTTAATATGACTTCTTACAGATATTCCCGATGGGACGGCAGCCAACAGATATTCGGCCTTGATGAAGACGACATCATGGAAAGTCTGGCCGATGACATTCTCTCCAATGGCGACCTCAACCGGGCGCTGCGGAACATGATGCAACGGGGCATGAAGGACGATAACGGCCAGCAGATGCCAGGTCTTCGTGACCTCCAAGAGCGGCTCCGCCAGCAAAGACAACAGCAGCTTGAGCGGTACAACCTCGATTCCCTCATGGATGACCTTAAAGAGAAGCTAGAAGAGGTCCTCGATACCGAGCGTAGTGGCATAGAAAATCGGCTGCGTGACGCCCGTCAGCAGCTTGATGAAGCAGGCGATAGCGCTGAACCCCTGCAAGACCCCATGAAAATGCTGGAAGACAGGGCTGAGCGTAACCAGGAAAAGCTGGACGGCCTTCCGGATAGCATGGGCGGCAAGATACAGGAGCTTCAAGACTACGATTTCATGGATCCCGAGGCCCGACAGAAGTTCGACGAGCTGTTGGACATGCTCAAGCAGCAGATGATGCAGAACTTCTTTCAGGGCATGAAGGACCAGCTTCAAGACATGAGCCCCGAGGACAAGGAAGGCCTGAAGAACATGATTCAGGCGCTCAATCAGATGCTCCACGATCGGGCTACGGGCGAGGACCCTGACTTCGAAGGCTTCATGGAGCAGTATGGCCAATACTTCGATCCCAATCGGCCTGCCAGTTTCGACGAGCTACTGGAACAGCTTCAGCAGCAGATGGGTGCGATGCAGTCGCTCATGGATAGCATGTCGCCGCAGATGCGGGACGAGCTTGAGGGCCTGATGCAGTCGGCCATCGACCCCGAGTTCATGAACGAGCTTGGCGAGCTAGCCAGCATGATGTATGACATGTTCCCCTTTGACGATAAGGCCAATGAGTACCCATTCAAGGGCGAGGAGTCCATGACGCTGGACCAGGCCATGGAGCTCATGGGCAAGCTGCAAGAGATGGATAAGCTAGAGCAGCAGATCCAACAGGTCATGCGCAATGGCAACGTAGAGGACCTAGACCCCGTAAAGGTAGAGGAGCACCTGGGAGAAGAGGCTCGTCGCAACCTTGAACAGCTGCAAAAGGTAATCCAGCAGCTGGAAGAGGCCGGTTACCTCAAGCGTAAAGGAGACCGCCTTGAGCTGACTCCTAGGGGTATGCGTAAGCTGGCCCAAAAGGCCTTGAAAGAGGTCTTCTCGGAGCTGAAAAAGGACAGGGTTGGGCGACACGAGGTCTACTATCGCGGCGATGGCGGCGAGAGGACTGGCGAGACCAAGCCCTACGAGTTCGGTGATCCCTTTGATCTCGACCTGCATAGGACTCTCTTTAACTCGGTCTTGCGGGAAGGCCCCAAGACTCCCCTAAAACTCAGTCCTGACGACTTTGAGATAAACCGTACTGAGCACATGACGCAGACGGCCACGGTGCTGTTGCTGGACCAGAGCCGCTCTATGGGCATGTTCGGCAGCTTCTCGGCGGCCAAGAAGGTTGCCTTGGCGCTGTATTGGCTCATCAAGAGCGAGTACCCTAGGGACTACTTCAACGTCATTGGCTTCTCCGACTACGGCATGGAGATCAAGACAGATGACCTGGCGGAACTGACATGGAATGCCTGGGTCTCGGGCACGAACATGCAGCACGGGCTCCTGCTGGCTCGAGGGGTCCTGTCACGGCAAAAGGTCGCCACGAAGCAGATTCTCATGATTACAGACGGGGAGCCTACCGCTCACCTGGAAGGTGGCCGTGCGCAGTTCAGCTATCCGCCTAGCTGGCAAACGCTGGACGAGACTCTAAAAGAGGTGATGCGCTGCACCCAAGAGGGCATCACCATCAACACCTTCATGCTGGAGTCCAACTACTACCTGATGGACTTTATTGACAAGATGACGCGGATCAACAAGGGCAGGGCCTTCTACACGGACCCATCACAGCTTGGGAAATACGTGATGGTAGACTACCTGAAGGGTCGTCGTAAGAGAATCGCATAAGGATGTTTAAAAAGTCGATCAGATGTTTATATATGAATAATCTCCACTAAAAACACCGAGGCCTAGATGCGCCGTCTTGTTCCTCTTCTTGTCACCTTCATCGAAACAGCGTTCATCCACGAACTCTCCCACCTAGGTTTGGCTTACCTCTTAGGCATCACCGTAGTTCAGTTCTACTGGCTTGACCCCGTCTTGAATGTCCCCAGCGTATATTTTGAGGTCCATGGCTGGTCATGGCAGCTCTCCGTCACTCAGTTCGGCGGTGGCATCGTCGCCGGGACCGTCTGGGGTATTTTGCATGGTCAGCTCCTTCGCAGAGGTTACATGGACCGCAGCGGGGCCTGGTGGGCCTTTGGCGCATGGCTAGCCATTCTCACCGTGTGGCAGTTCGGGCAAGGCCTCATAGAAGGCGCACTGCATGGAATGTACATCGACGGCACGCAGCAACTCGGCAGCACCAGCCGCATGATGCAGTTCGCCTTGATGACCATGGGTTTCCTGCTACACGTAGTCGCTACAAAAGACAGGTTGCCCGGCATGCGAAGCAAGGTATTGAGTTCAGATTCGCACTAGGACCCCGTAGCTAGTCTGCGCTCTGTTAGAATGTCGGTGCTATGACTACTGATCTGAACAGGCCTAGCTGGTGGGGTGGTGAGAACCGCGCTTCTGGTCGGCCATCTCTCCTGGGCCTCATCGACAACGGCACCATGGATACTCAGACCGCAGCGCTGCTCTGGCTTCTTGTCGACCGTGGCTCTTCGATACTCGCCGCAGCGGGACCGCAGCTAGCGGGCAAAACCACTCTGCCACCACGCTTTTGGACCTCATGCCATCGTCTCTGGACTCGTCTCGTGAACAGGTGCTAACCCGGGGTAAGGAAGAGGACTTCTCTTTTTTAAAGCGCACCGTGCCGGAGGAGACGTACATTCTTGTGGCAGAACTGAGCAATCACACCCCCGCATACCTGTGGGGAGATTCTGTGCAAACACTCTTTCATGCACTGGATGTTGGTTACTCCATGCTGGCCACCATGCACGCAGACGCTCCTGAAGAGGTGCTGGACATCCTCCGCGACTACCCCGTTTTTATCCTCGATAGCCAGCTGCATCATGTGGGAGTAGTCGTCAACCTGGTGCTGATGTACGGGGAGCACGAGCTGAACCGCCGGGTGAGTGGAATAACCCTGATTGAGCCTGGGCCGTCTCTGGTTGCACTGATGGACTGGAATGCCGATGATAATTCCATTGCTTTTCTAACGAGTCGAGAGGTCATGGACGCGCTGGCCAAGCACGTGGACCTGTTGTATGAAGAGCTGCCGGTAGAGCTAAAACGGCGGTACGACGCTTTGCAGAAGCGACACTCGATGAGTGACCTCACACCGGCAGCAGCGGTCCAGATGGCTGAAGCCTATGCCGATGGTCGGGCCTGAGCAAGCACTCCACCTGCAATACCTGCGCTGCCCCGTTCATGTGTATCATGCTTAAGTAGTCCCATTGAACCTACCGTTTCCCCTCCACCTGCCTCACAATCAAAGAAGAAGACAATAAACCGGAAACCCCAGTGGCCTTTGCTGTATGCCGTATCTGTGCGCATGGCGAAAACCAGGCTTGCCGGGCTTCCAGCTAACATAGACTGACAAGATCAGGGGTAATGAGGAGAAATCATGACGAGATGGTGGTTAATAGGCGGAGGGGCCTTCTTGGGCATTCTACTGATTGCCAGCTTGATATTGGCCTATACTCAGGAAGAGGAGTTGCTGCCGCTAGGCACAGCTGAGGCTGCCGTTCAGGACTTTCTCAATGCTGCGGAGGCTGACAATCTGGAAGTCTCCTATGGGTACCTGTCCGAAGAGCTAAAGGCCGGGTGCAGGCTCGAAGACTTTGTCTTCGACAGTTCCTACCGGTTCCAATGGATCCAGGAGTCCCGTGTCATCTTGGATAAGACCAACGTTGTTGGCGACATTACCTTCGTGGACGTCAAGATCTCGCAGTACTACAGCCAAGGGCCCTTTGGTACATCGGAGTCCCTCCATAGCGAGCAGTTTGCCCTGAAGCAGGAAAACGGCCTTTGGAAATTCTCCAAATATCCTTGGCCATACAACTTCTGCAGGTCTGCCGTTCCCGTAAACGTGGTGCCGAAGGTGGAGCCAACGCCAGCACCGACGCACGTGCCACTGCAGGCGCCTACCGCTGAGCCAGCGAGAAAACCAGCTGCGCCTTAAAAGTAAACTAATGGCATTTGCGAAGTTTCAAATGCCAGGCTTAACTTGTATTTACACCGCGAAACGAGAAGAACATGTTTAACTCAATTTTGGGAATAGTACCGTTTATAGTATTTTTGGTCATCGTAGGTCTCATAATCTACGGTGTTGTGTCCTGGCGTAAACGAGAGCAGGTCACTGAAGTCGATCCTGGCATAGGCACGGTTCGCCGTCTCTATTTCTACACGGTGTCCTTTGTCTCTCTGATGATGGCCGTGAACGGCGTCATACTGATGCTGTGGTTCGTCTTGCGTGGGATATTTGAAGGCGCAGCTATTTCTTCAAACAACGCTGCACTGGCTGGCGGCGTGTCTCTAATAATTGTGGGACTGCCCCTGTGGATATTTCACTGGAGGCTAATTCAGCGCTACGTCACAGAGCTTCCTGTGGAGAGCCGCTCCCTGCTTCGTAAGTTCTACATGTACCTCGTGCTTGCCGTCAGCGGAGTAGCGACAGTCATTACGGCTGTAATGGCGCTCAATAGCGTCTTCGGCTTCAGGGATTCCAGTGCCTACACCTTCAGCGCACTGTTGATCTGGGCTGTGGTCTGGCTGTTTCACTGGCGAATCGAAGAGACCGAAGGGCAGTCTACGCCGGACACGTTGGGAATCAGGCGTCTTTACCTGTACGGTGGGGCACTGGTAACCCTGGTGATGCTCGCCTCAGGTCTGGGTGGCGTTATCTTTATGATCATCCAGGGCGGTTACGATGCGATGACCTCCGCCAATACGGTGATATCAGGAAACGCAGGCCTATGGCGGGAGTCCTTTGCCATGGCCCTTTCCATTGGAATTATCGGTGGGTTGGTCTGGGGCTTCCATTGGCTCTACCTTGCCCGCAACGATTCTGGGTCTGCGCTCAGGCAGGTGTACCTGTACGTGTTCGCAGTCCTGGGTGGCGTTGTCACCATGCTTGCGGCGCTGTCTATAGGGCTGAACGGCGTGCTCATCTGGTTGCTTGGCGCCGCTGACGACCCTCTCGCAACGCACTTTCGATTCTTCCCTGGTGTTATAGCTACATTTGCCATCGGAATTGGCCTGTGGGCCTACCACTGGATGGTGGTGCAGAGGGAGGCCAGGATATCTTCGCAGGAGGCGCGAGACGCTCGTCGCACGTATGTTTATGTCGTGTTGGGCATAGGGCTAATAGCAGTATCCATTGGGGCATTCATTCTGGTGGGTACGGCCTTGGAGCTGGTAATAGACAGCTTCACCCAGACCATTAGCGGTAGCGCTGGCTTCCGGAAGGAGCCACTGGCCCTCAGCATAACCTTGCTGGCGCTGGGAGGGCCGCTATGGGGTTACTTCTGGGCTGCTGCACAGCGGATGGTGAAAGAAGGCGGCGCTACGGAGCCGCAATCCCTACCTCGTAGAATCTTCGTTGTTGCTGCTTTGGGCGTTGGAGTTTTATCCCTTCTTGGCAGTGGCAGCACGTTGCTGTTCCTGTTCTTGCGGGACCTGCTGGAGGGCAGCGTAGACTCAGGAACCGTCGATAACCTAACAGTTCCTATTGCAATTATTGTTACTGCAATCATATTCGTACCGTACTACTGGAACGTTTACAAGCAGGACAGGCAGGCCGCATTGGCGGTTCCTGGGGCTAAAGAGACACCAGCAGTGCGAAAAGACGTTACGGTTCTGGTGGCCCCCGGCGGCGACGAGATGGTTAGAAGACTGCAGTCTGCTTTAGGGTATCGAGTCAAAAGCGCGCGGTGGAGCGATGCTGATGCCACTGTTGTCTCCCTGTCGGACGAGGAGTGCGGTCGGCTAGCTTCACATGTGGCCTCTGCCTCTGGCAGGCGCGTCATGATAATTCCGAGCAGTTCCGGCGTAAGGGTTGTGTCTTACGAGTAAGCTGTGCGAACCTCAGGCTTGGATTTAGGCATTCCGACCAACAAAAGGCGACTAAGCTATGAAATTGCTACATATAGAGCAGCCCGCAGTCTGGGTACTGAGTAACTTTTTTGCAATTCCCTGGTGATGAGTGATCCCTGGCCTGCTTGGTCTGATGGGTTCCTCATCAGCCGGGCTGGCCGTGGCACCCGTGTTGCAAGTGCTTACGTGGCCGCTGCTGGCCTTAACGGGCCTTACGCTGGGAAGAGGCTGGTACGTCGAGATTTCTCAGGGTAAGGGATGACGTTCCCCGTGGTCCCGACGTTCCACAGCGATACTGTTGATTAGCACAACCACCTCGTTGGCGTTCTGGGGCCTGCGTTTCGGCGGATTACTGGGAGGTAGCCCCTTCTAGCTAAATCGCTCCAGGCCAAATGCGCCGACGGAGAGGTCAGTCTTGCCGGTGGTGATGATGTCTGATGTGGCCTTGCCCATGCCCGGGCTGATGAGGATGCCCTTCTTGCCGGCACCCGTGGCCATGTAGACATTGTCCCAGCCCGGCGTCTTGCCAACGATAGGCAGCCAGTCGGCCGTCACCGGTCGCAGGCAGGTGGTGTGTTTTGAGATCCGAGCGTTGGCCAGTGATGGCATGGTTTTGATTGCGCCGTCAAGCAGTTTCTTCTTCGCAGCTTCGGTGGGCCGCAAGTCGAAGCCCTCATCGGCCTCGGTAGCGCCTACCCAGATCAGCCCATCGGCCCTCATATACAGAGAAGAGCCAGCGCCAGCGAAGTCTTGCTCCAGCGGGTCTCCTACGGGCTCCACGCGGACGATCTCACCTTTCAGCGGGTGTACTGGTATCTTTATGCCCAGCCAATCTGCCGGGCCGCCAGTCCACGGTCCTGTGGCGACAACCACGGCGTCGCAATCGACCTCATCGTCTTCCAGAAGCACGCCTGTCACTCGACCACCTGAGGTCTTAAGGCCAGTCACCTCTTTGGCTACGACACTGGCGCCCATACCCTCGGCCGCCTTGCACAGAGCCATCGTGTAGTCGTAACCGGTTAGGCTGACGTTGCCGTATGTGTACAGAGCCTTGATAGCCGAAGGGTTTATGCGAGGTTCCATCTTTAGCAGTTCGTCAGTCTCCATCCAGTGGGCCGAGAAGCCGTCCACGCCTTCAAATATCTCCAGCGTTTCCTTCATATCGTTCAGCTCGGACTCATCAAAAGCCACGTTTACCATAACAAGAGTCTTGGAATGGAAAGGAATGCCGGACTCCGCTGGTAGCTGTTCAGCCAGCACCTGGTGCATTTTGAACGACTCTCCAGCCAGAGCGGCCAGGGGGCCTGGAATTCCAGCTCCCTGTAGAGGATTGAGACCGCCGGCGTTGAATCCAGATGCCTGACTGGCGATGCCGTTTCGCTCGATGATGGTGGCCTTCACACCGGCCTTGGCGAGGTAATACGCGGTAGCACAGCCCGCGACGCCTCCGCCTATTATTACGACTTCTGCTGTTTCAGCCATTGAGTGTCTCCCTTAAATGTGGTAGGCGTTAGTATAGCGCGACGGAGCAAATAGCGCGCCTAATCATCTCTGAATCTCTCGACTGCAGCTCGCTGAGGCAGCCTAGGTGCTCTGGCGAAGATCATACAGCCGAGTGCTCCGAGGTAACCAACCAGGCCAAACAGGAAAAGCCATGTATAGCTGCCTGTGTAGGCAAATATGAGCGCACCCAGTGTCGGGCCAAACCCCAACGCTCCCGTCTGAAACGGCCCCACAAGTCCGCTGATTGATCCGAAAGAGGTCCTGCCGAAGTACTGGGCGATCATCATGTTGCCCAGTATATTCAGGCCGCCGGCCACAGTGCCGTAGAAGACCACAACTGCGAAAGCGGCATTGCTATTGGGTATCACCAGGAATAGGGCCACCGCGACGCACGTGAGGCTCAGTAGTCCCAGCAACATTTTACGCGGGGAAAAACGGTCAGACAGGTATCCCCAAAACGGGTTTCCTAGAGAGCCAAGTAGGGAACTTAAGCTCAGCCCGATGGCAGCCATTGCCACGGACGCACCCGAGTCCCTGAGGTACGGGACTATCTGGAAGTTGATTGTGCCGGACGTAAGAGTCACCAGAGACTCTGCGACGACAATTAGCCAGAACGACCAGGTTACGGCAGCTTCGGTGGCCGTCCAGCTAAACTCCCGGGCAGAATCCCTCCGCTGTAGAGTTGACTGGTCTAATATGGCCTCCGGTTGGTCACCATCTGGCTCCAGCCCAATGTCGGAAGGCCTCCTTCGCATTACCACCAGCAGGGGTAACACAATGACCAGGGCAACCATCCCGTGAATGCGGTAGGCCGTCCGCCAACTGTACGCATTGGCGATTAGAGAAAA